>CAISZB010000532.1 GCA_903889845.1 uncultured Verrucomicrobium sp.
GTTGTTGCTCCTTCCTTGCGTATCATCAAGATATGCGGCGTCAGTCGCGGCCTAGGGGGTGGGGCGCAGCCCCGCCGGCGCGGCCCGCCGGAGATTCTAAACAGTTTCTAAGGGGGCTTCCCCAAGCCTTCCCTGCAATCCTGGCTCCTGGTCTTCCGCCCCTGCTTTGTCCTCGAAACTATCCCAGAAAGATCCCGCAAAGCTCCTGTGCGGAGGCAAGTTCCTTTTCGACCATTGCGGCAAAATCGGGGAGGGGGCCGAAGCGGGAGAGCCATTTGACCTCGGGCAGTTCCAGAAGGTGGGTCAGGTCTCTCTCCTCCACCCGCCCTCCGATGGGTAGGGACGCGGCGTCGGCGAGGCGGTCGCAAATGCTGAGCAGAACGCCAAGGAAGGCGGCGCTTTCCACGGGTTTGAAATTCCCCGACTCCAGAAGCATCGGGCGGTGGTGGTAGAGGACGGCGTTGACGATCCGTGGGGGGAAATTCGATTTCGCGCAGACCGCCGCCGAGATTTCCGCATGGCCGAAGGAAAGGATTTCCTTCTCTGCCTGTTCCAGCGGTAGGGAGTTCGAAAGGACTGCCGTGAATTCCTCCGGGAAAAACGCGGCCATCAGCGGCCATCCCACATCGTGCAGCATTCCGGAGAGATATTCGGTTCCGTTGGTTCGGAAATAGAACGAGGCGGTCTTCTCGGTCAATTGGGCAACGAAGATGTTCCGAATCCAGAAGTGTTCCCATCCCGCAGGGAGGGCGATCGCGGAAAAACGGGCGAAGATTTGGGCGTTGAAGGCGATCTGCTTCAGCTTCGCCATGCCGAGGTGGAGGACCGCCTGCTGCACGTTCTCCGCGTTTGCCCGATGGACGGAAGAGTTGGCGATGCGGAAGATGCGCGCCGTCAAGGCGGGATCGAGGGAGATGACGGCGGAGCATTCCTCCAGGGAGCTTTCCTCCGACTGGATCAGGCTCCACAGCCGTCCCAGGACGCTGCTGGCCGACGGTACGAATTCCTCTTCCGCATCCAAGAGATCCAGCAAGCGCTGCCGGAAGCTGACCTGCAATTCCGTGCGATGCGTCTCGGAAAGAAGGGCTTCGATATCGATTTTCGATCTGCTCTTTTGTGGGGCTGCCATTTTTGGAAGCAGAATTCCAGCTTTACATTGAAAACAAAAGTACAATTCCGGCGTGATATCGTGAAAAGGATTTTAAGCGAAGCGGTTCATGGCGAGACAAAGCGTCGCGGGAGAACGCGCTAAGATTGAAGTGGCGAAACCCCAAAAAGAGGTTACTTTTCCTTCCATGAGCACCCCGAAGATCATCGCCTACTTGAAGCCGACCTGCGGCTGGAGCCAGGGCGTTCGCGCCGTTTTTGCCAAATACAAGCTGCCCTACGAGGATAAGGACATCATCAACGACCCGGAGAACCGGGCGGAGATGATCGCCAAGAGCGGCCAGCCCCTCTCCCCCTGCGTCGAGATCGACGGGAAGATGCTGGCCGACATCAGCGGCGAAGAGCTGGAGGCCTGGATGGTCGACAACGGTGTGGTGAGCAAGGACGCGACCGATGCGGGTGTACCCCTTAATCAGCCCTGCGCCCACGAGATGATTCCCCCCAGCGCGGCGGTGAAGATCAATTTCTAGGGGAAGGGCCTATCGGCCCTTCGGGACCGGGTAGAATCGCTACGCTTCCCTGTACCGTTCCATGCCCACCGCGCGTTTGTAGGCTTCTGAGGGGTGCCCCCTCAGCCTCCAGCTCGGAGCCAGTAGGGGGAGAAGAACTCGCGGTGGAGGCTATTCTCCTCCCGAGGCGGCAGCCTCGGCTGAA
>CAISZB010000533.1 GCA_903889845.1 uncultured Verrucomicrobium sp.
ACACGGGCGGGCTCGACTTCGAGGAACTCCCCCTTGAAGCGGACGGAGGCCTTCTTTTCGAGGAAGTTCCCCTTGTCGTCGATCGGGGAGTTCGCCATCGCGACGATGTAGTTCTCCTCCTGGTCGGCGGCGAGGTAATCGATCTGGCCGGTGACCCGGCCGTCGATGACCTGGCGGTAGGGCGTCTCGATGAAGCCGAACTCGTTCACCCGGGCGAAGCACGACATCGACGCGATGAGACCGATGTTCGGGCCTTCCGGCGTCTCGATCGGGCAGATGCGGCCGTAGTGGGAGGTGTGGACGTCGCGGACCTCGAACCCGGCGCGGTCGCGGGAGAGACCGCCCGGCCCAAGGGCGGAGAGACGCCGCTTGTGCGTCAGCTCCGAGAGCGGATTCGTCTGGTCCATGAGCTGCGAGAGCTGGCTCCGGGAGAAGAAGTCGCGGATCGTGGCCGAAAGGGCCTTCGGGTTGATGAGCTTCTGGGGCGTCATGCCCTCGGTGTTCACGTCGAAGAGCGTCATGCGCTCCTTGACGAGCCGTTCCGTTCTGGCGAGTCCTGTCCTGCACTGGTTGGCCAGGAGTTCGCCGACGGTGCGGACGCGGCGGCTGCCGAGGTGGTCGATGTCGTCCGTGGAACCCTCGCCGCGGCGCAGCGCGATGATGTACTGGGTGGCGGCGATGACGTCCTGGTTGTCGAGGACGCGGGTGTCGAGCTCGACGTTGATGCCGAGCTTCTGGTTGATCTTGTAGCGGCCGACGCGGGAGAGGTCGTAACGCTTGTTGTCGAAGAAGAGCCGCTTGAGGAGGATCTTCGCGTTCGGCACGGTGGGCGGATCGCCGGGGCGGAGGCGCCGGTAGATTTCCTTCAACGCCTCGTCGGTGTCCTTGGCGTTGTCCTTCTTGAGGCACTTGATGATCGTGTCGTCGTCCTTGATGTCGACGACGTGGACGACCTTGACGCCGAGGTCGAGGATCTGGCGGATGACGCTCTTCGTCAGGGGCTCGAAGGCGCGGGCGACGACCTGGTCCTGGTTCGCCGTGTCGCGGATCTCGGCGATGAGCACCTTCGTGCCGATGCGGGAGTCGTCGAGGTCGGCAGTGAGCTTCAGGTCTTCGATCGGGTGGAACAGGCGGATGATCTCCTCGTCGGTGCCGTAGCCGAGGGCGCGGAGCAGCGTCGTGATGAGGAACTTCCGGCGGCGCTTCCGACGGTCGAGGTGGACGTAGAGGAGGTCGGTGGTGTCGAAGGTGACTTCCATCCAGGTGCCGCGATCGGGGATGATGCGGTAGGAGTGGAGGAGCTTCCCGTTCGTGTGGACGCTGGCCTCGAAGCAGATGCCGGGGGAGCGGTGGAGCTGGCTGACGATGACGCGCTCCGCGCCGTTGATGACGAAGTTGCCCTGGGGGGTCATCATGGGCAGTTCACCCATGTAGACGCGCTCTTCCTTGGTCGAGCTCTCCTCGCGGAGGCGGAAGGTGATGTAGAGGGGGGCGGCGAAGGTCTGCCCCTCGCGGATGCACTCGACGAAGGCCGCCTTCGCCTCGCCGATCTCGTAGGAGACGAATTCGAGCTTGATCTTGCCGTCATAGCTCTCGATCGGGAAGACCTCGGAGAAGACGGCGTGGAGGCCTTCGGCCCGCCGCTTGGAGGGGGGGGTGTCGATCTGGAGGAAATCGGAGTAGGACTTGAGCTGATGCTCGATGAGGTTCGGGACGTCGATCGTCTCGTTGATCTTCCCGAAGTTGATCCGTTCCACAGCTTTTTTCGTCATAATGTGCCTTGGCTTCTTATTCTATGCGCTAGTTACAACCGCGTCTTTCACTGCTGCGAGGACTGCTTTGCGCCACCCGATACCGAATCTCGCCCAACTTCGGAACCGAACCGCGCCCCCCGGGAACCTTTCCCGGAAGCCCCTATTTCAAAAACTCAAAATCTCAAAAATCCAAATACCAGACGGGCCCTGCCCGCCCTCCCCCTTGCTTCCCCCAGGAAAACCCTCCCCCACCGGGAAAGGCACCCTCCCCGGGAACCCTCCTCCGCCGGACATCCCCAAAGGGACGGGGCAGAAGAGGGCCCGGGAATCGTGCCGAAGCGCGAGAACTACTTGATCTCGACCTTGGCGCCGGCGGCCTCGAGCTTCTTCTTGATCTCGGCAGCCTCTTCCTTCGTGACGCCTTCCTTGACGGCCTTCGGCGCGCTCTCGACGAGGGCCTTGGCTTCGGCCAGGCCGAGGCCGGTGGCCACGGCGCGGACTTCCTTGATGACGCCAATCTTGTTGGCGCCGGCCTCGACGAGGATCACGTCGAAGGCGGTCTGGGCTTCCGCAGGAGCGGCGGCGGCGCCACCGGCGGCGGGAGCGGCGGCGGCGGCAACGGGGGCCGCGGCGCTGACGCCCCACTTGGTTTCGAGCTGCTTGACCAGGTCGGCGGCTTCCAGAACGGTGAGGCTGCTGAGCTGATCGACGATTGCAGTAAGATCTGCCATAATATTCTTCTTTCTTCTTTTGCTTTTGTCCCGCCTAGCACCGCGCACCCGCGCGGCGATTAACTCCGAAGGGCTTCGGAGCTAGAACAGGATCTTTTGCCCTTATGGAAAGGCGCCGCACAGGGCTTCGTTTGCCGAAACCCGCCCGACGCCGTCTCCAAAATTGTTTCTCTTCTTCCGTCTCTTCTCGACTTAGGCGCCCTTCTCGGAATTCGCCTTGATGACCTGCGCGAGCTGACCGGCAGGCGTGTTGAGGATGCGGACGAGCTGGGAGGCCGGGGTCTGCAGGAGACCCAGGAGCTTTGCCAGCAGGACCTCGCGGGAAGGCAGGTCGGCCAGCGCCATGACCTGGCCCTGACTGAGGACGGCCTTGTCCAGGATGCCGATACGGATCGTCGGCAGCTTGAACTCCGCGGTGAAGTTCTTCAGGAGCTTCGCCGCGGCGGCGACGTCCTTGTCCCCGAAGACGATCGCCGTCTGCCCCTTGAGGGAAGAGTCGATCTCGGGCAGTCCGGCGTCCTTCAGGACGCGGGCCAGGAAGGTGTTCTTCACGACGCGGACCTCGGCCCCGGCGTCGCGCAGGCGCTTCCGGAGGTCGCTGAACTGGGCGACCTTCAGCCCGGTGTAGTCGGTGACGATCAGGTAGGGGGAACCCCCGACCCGCGTCTTGATTTCATCAACGATGATTTTTTTCTCGGCTCTCATGGGATGTCTCGATGATTCGGTGTTTCGTTGGTTAGCCGCGAATGTAAGGCGAGACATCGACCCGGATCCCGGGGGAGTAGGTCGAAGCAAGCGTGGCGGTCTGGACGAAGCGGCCCTTGGCGGTGGCGGGGCGCGCCTTGACGACGGCCTCGATGACGGCCTTGCCGTTGGCCTCGAGGGCCTCGGGGGCGAAGGACGCCTTGCCGACGACAACGGCGACGTTGCCCGACTTGTCGAGCTTGAACTCGACGCGTCCGGCCTTGCACTCCTTCACGGCCTTCGCCGTGTCGTCCGTGACGGTGCCCGTGCGGGGATTCGGCATCAGGCCACGGGGCCCGAGGACCTTACCCAGCTTGCGGACCTCGGCCATCGCCTCCGGCGTCGCGACGGCGACGTCGAAGTCCTGGAAGCCTTCGGTGACCTTCTTCACGAGGTCTTCGTAACCGACGTAATCGGCACCGGCGGCCTTGGCGGCGTCGGCGGCGGCACCCTTCGCAAAGACGAGGACGCGGACGTTCTTGCCGGAGCCGTGAGGCAGGGCGACGGTGCCGCGCACCATCTGATCGCTCTGCTTCGGATCGACGCCGAGGCGGAAGGAGAAGTCGACCGTCTCGTCGCTCTTCCCTTTGGGGAGTTCCTTGAGGAGCTTCACCGCGTCGTTGAGCGGATAAAGCTTCGCCGCATCGACCAATTTGATCGCGCTGCGGTACCGTTTGCTGGGCTTGCGGGCCATGTTCTTCTTCTCCTGGTGGTGTTGGCGGGCCTTTGGCGTCTTCTCTCGGAAGACAGGCCCTCCCACGGGTTGTTTTAACTACAAATTAATCGACAATCTCGATGCCCATGTTCCGGGCCGTGCCCGCGATCATGCGGAAGGCGGCTTCGTCGGTGTTGGCATTGAGGTCCTTGCGCTTGATCTTGATGATCTCGGCGACCTGCTTCTTCGTCACCTTACCGACCTTGATCTTGTTCGGCTCCTTGGAGGCCGTGGCGATCCCGGCATACTTCTTCAAGAGGACCGCGGCGGGCGGCGACTTCGTGATGAAGGTGAAGGACTTATCCTTAAAGATGGTGATGACGACGGGGAGGATGTTGCCGGCGTCCTTCTGGGTCGCGGCGTTGTACTCCTTGCAGAACCCCATGATGTTGACGCCGTGCTGACCGAGGGCGGGGCCGACGGGGGGCGCGGGGTTGGCCTGACCGGCAGGGATCTGGAGACGGACGATTGCGTGAACTTCTTTAGCCATAAACTTCGATACGTTTTATCTAACTTTGCTTTCTTCTGATCTGCTCAACTTCCAATTCTCGAAAGGGAAAGGACGGCGCTCAGGCCGACTTCTCCACCTGCCAGTATTCGAGCTCGACCGGGGTCGAACGGCCGAACATGCTGACCGAGACGCGGAGTTTGCCCCGCTCGGGGTCGATTTCCTCGATGACGCCTTCCGAGTTGAGGAAGGGGCCGTCGCCGACCTTGACCTTGTCTCCCACGGCGAAGGCGACCTTCGGGGAAACCTTCTCCTCCCGCTCGCGCATCTGGCGGAGCATCGCCTCGATCTGTTCGCCGGGCATGGGAAGGGGATTGTCACCGTCGGCGAAGCCGATGATGCCGGGGGTCTCCCGGATGAAGTACCAGGAGCGGTCGATCAGCTTCCCGTCCTCGCCGCGGAGGAGCATGGCGAGGAAGACGTAGCCGGGATAGAGCTTCCGCTCGGTCTCGACCTTCTTGCCGCGGCGCACCTCGGAGACGCGCTCGATGGGGATGACGACCTCGAAGATCAGATCGCCGATTTCCTCGGTCTTGATCCGCTGCTCGATGTTCTTGCGAACCTTGTTTTCCTGCCCGGAGAGGGTGTGCAGGGCATACCACTGCGCGTTCGCGGGCGTCGCCGGAACGTCGGAGGCCGGAAGGGAATCTTCGGAATGAGGGGTCGCCGTATCACTCATGGGTAAGGAATTTAGAAAAGAGGGGACCGTCTCGGATTTAGTGAAGACGGGTGAAAAAACCGATGACCTGAACCAACAGGAAGTCGGACGAGGTGATGAAACCGGCCAGGAGGATGGCGAAGACGGCGACGACGAGCGTCGAATCGATCAGCTCCCGGTATTTTTTGCGGAAATCGGTCTCGGCCGGGTTCCACGGCCACGTGCACTTCTTGAGCTCCGCGACCGTTTCTCCGACGAATCCGGACAGCTTCGCCCCGTTGCGATAAAGGAGCCAGAGGACGAACGCCCCAAAGGCGATCCAGCCGACCCAAAAAATCACCTGCGGGAGTGTGTGTGCAGCGCCAGAATTCATGGAGGTTAAAAAATGAGTGTCAGGAAGGAAAAGGTGCAGGGCAAGAGGGACTTGAACCCCCAACCCTCGGTTTTGGAGACCGGTACTCTACCAATTGAGCTATTGCCCTAAACCTTTTCCTCTCCCGAATACGTTACGCGATAATTTCGGAAACGCGACCGGCGCCGACCGTGCGGCCACCTTCACGGATTGCGAAACGAACGGCTTTCTCCATCGCGATCGGGGCGATCAACTCGACCTCGATCTCGACGTTGTCTCCGGGCATGACCATTTCGACGCCTTCCTTCAGCTTCACGCTGCCGGTGACGTCGGTCGTGCGGAAATAGAACTGCGGACGGTAGTTCGAGAAGAACGGCGTGTGACGGCCGCCTTCTTCCTTGCTCAGGACGTAGACCTGGGCCTTGAACTTCGTGTGGGGCTTGATCGAGCCGACCTTGGAGATGACCTGGCCGCGCTCGATGTCTTCCTTCTTCACGCCGCGCAGGAGCAGACCGACGTTGTCGCCCGCTTCGGCGGTGTCGAGGAGCTTGCGGAACATTTCGATGTCCGTGCAGGTCGTCTTGACCGTGGGCTTGATGCCGACGATTTCGACTTCTTCCATCTTCTTCAGGATGCCGCGCTCGACACGACCGGTGGCGACGGTGCCGCGACCTTCGATGTTGAACACGTCCTCGACCGACATGAGGAAGGGCTGATCCTTCGGGCGCTCCGGCAGCGGGATGTAGCTGTCGACCGCGTCCATGAGGGCGATGATGTTCTTCTCGTGCTCTTCGTCGCCTTCCAGGGCCTTGAGGGCGGAACCGCGGACGATCGGAATCTTGTCGCCGGGGAATTCGTACTGGGTGAGGAGTTCGCGGACCTCGAGCTCGACGAGGTCGAGGAGTTCCTTGTCATCGACCATGTCGACCTTGTTCATGAACACCACGAGGGAGGGAACGCCCACCTGGCGGGCCAGGAGGATGTGCTCGCGGGTCTGGGGCATCGGGCCGTCCGCGGCGGAGACGACGAGGATCGCGCCGTCCATCTGGGCGGCACCGGTGATCATGTTCTTGACGTAGTCGGCGTGGCCGGGGCAGTCGACGTGCGCGTAGTGGCGCTTCTCGGTCTGG
>CAISZB010000534.1 GCA_903889845.1 uncultured Verrucomicrobium sp.
CAACGCCTCGACCGCAACGAGGACGGCGGCACCCTCCTCGACTGGCTCAACGCCCGCCCGGAAGTCCGCGCCGTCGTGGATCAGGACTTTGACGGCGCCGCCATCTCCAAACAAAACCTCCACGAATGGCGCGAGGGCGGCTTCGCCGAATGGCGCACCCGCCGCGAATGCTTCGACTACGCCCGCGACCTCTCCGGCGATGCCGACGACTTCAGCCAGTCCCTCCCCGGTCGCCTCGCCGACCGCCTGGCCACCATCCTGACCGTCCGCTACGCCGCCCTCCTTCACCACTGGAACGGCGAGGTCACCGACGAATTTCAGAAAAAACTCCGCGTCCTGCACGGCCTCTGCCGCGACGTCACCAGCCTGCGCCGGGCCGAACACAGCGCCGCCCAGCTCGCCCTCCAGGAAGGCTGGCTCGAACAGGCCCGGGAGAAAACCGAGGAGGAGGTTGTCGCCAAATTCGAGCAATGGTCCAAAAACGACGACGTCCACGACTGGCTCGTCCAGACCTGGGTTCCCCCCGAAGAGCGCGAACTCCGCAAACGCAAAATGTTCGGCCTGCCCCCGCAGCCCCAGAGTGGCAACCGCGTGCCGCCACCCCCTTCCGCCCCGGCCCCCGAGTCAGTCCCGGTCAAACCAGGTCAAACGTTGCGCCAGCGAAGCTGGTTGGAACGCGGGTGAAAAGTCCCGCCCGTCGAGTTGGGCTGTTCACGACGGAACACGACCTCAACAGCGTCGCCGCGAGGCGGGGTTGGAAGCTGAGGAAGATGAACAGACGGGCCGTAATGAAAATGAACCACATCCAATGAGCCTCGATAAGTTAAGGACCGGAGAGAAGCCGAGCCGCTGTTTGACCGGCGAAGGCCGCAGGGAGGGGGCTGGACAACAGCCAGCGCCCCCTCAACGCTCCGGCGGGGTCGGCGTGGACGGCACGTCTGCAAGTTCAACCAGGGAAAGCTGGGAGAGTTCCGGCGGCGGGCCAGCGGCCCAACCGACCGCGCAAGCTGGTCAGGCCAGTGAGGCGGGCGGTGCCACCGGAGCAGTCGGAGTGCCTCATATTAACGTTGATCTGCACCACTCTAAACGGTGCAAGGAGCCAAGGGGGGACACTTGCTCAACGCGTGGAAGCGAAGCGAAGGATGCGGGGATGGCTGGGGCAACCCAGATAGGAACCCCGGATAAAGTTCGGCAGCTTCAAATCGCGCTCTATCGGAAAGCCACAGCGGAGCCAAAGTATCGGTTCTGGAGTTTATATGGCGAACTGCTGCGTGTGGACGTGCTCGCAAGGGCCTTGGAGACGCAGCGGCAAAACGGGGGGGAAGCGGGGGTGGACGGCCAGAGTCTGGCCGCCATCCATGCCAGCCCCGCAGTACGACAACAATGGCTCGACCGCTTGCGGGAAGAACTCAAAGCCAAGACGTACCGGCCCAGTCCGGTGCGGCGGGTGTTGATTCCCAAAAGTGGTGGCGGGGAACGACCGTTGGGCATCCCGACGGTCAAAGACCGGGTGGTGCAAACGGCGCTGTATCTGATGCTGATGCCGATTTTCGAGGCGGATTTTCATCCGCGCTCGTACGGTTTTCGGCCCAAACGCCGGGCGCACCAAGCCATTGAAGAAATCCAAAAGGCAGTGCAACAG
>CAISZB010000535.1 GCA_903889845.1 uncultured Verrucomicrobium sp.
CCTCTACTGGATCACGGAGAGCACGGGGGTGACGATCGCGGGGAATGTCGTCAGCAATCCGGGGACCTATCTGAAGCACGTGCTGACGGCGACGGCGACGACGCAGGTGGTGTCGCAATAGGGTCGCCGGAAGAGAGGCCTATTCCTTGATCGAAGCCAACGCCGCCAGCGCGGCCTTCCGCGCGGCGGCGTGATCGACGACGGGGCGGGGGTAGGTCTGGCCCAGGACGATCCCGGCGTGGGCGAGGAGGTCGGCGGGGGCGGCCCACGGCTTGTGGAGCCAGGCGTCGGGGAGGCGCGCCAGCTCCGGGCACCAGCGGCGGACGTAGGCGCCGAGGGGGTCGAATTTCTCCCCCTGCGTCACGGGGTTGAAGATGCGGAAGTAGGGGGCGGCGTCGGCCCCGCATCCGGCGCTCCACTGCCAGCCCAGGGTGTTCTGGGCCAGGTCGGCATCGACGAGGGTGTCCCAGAACCACGCGGCCCCTTCCCGCCAGGACAGGAGGAGGTCCTTCACGAGGAAGGAGGCCGCGATCATCCGGACGCGGTTGTGCATCCAGCCGGTGTGCCAGAGTTCGCGCATCCCGGCGTCGACGATGGGATAGCCGGTGAGGCCCCGTTGCCAGGCACGGAGCAGGGCGGGGTCTTTTTTCCAGGGGAAGGCGGCGAAGGCCTCGCGCAGGGGCTCCCCGGCGGTGTGGGGGAAGTGGTAGAGGAGGTGGTGGGAGAATTCCCGCCAGCCGATTTCCGTGAGGAAGCGGGAGTTCCGCCAGACCTCGGCTCGGAGGCCGGTCCGTGTGCGTTCGGCGTGGCGGCGGACGGCGTGCCAGACCTGGCGCGGGCCGATCTCGCCGAAATGGAGGTGGGGGGAGAGGCGGGAGGTTCCCTTCAGGTCGGGCCGGTCGCGGTCGGAGGGATAGGCCGCCTCGGCGGTGAGGAGGAAGGTTTCGAGGCGCTCGGCGGCGGCGGCCTCGCCCGGTTGCCACGCCTCGGCGAGGCCGTGGTGCCAGGGGATCTTCGGTTCCAACTCCAGCGCGGCGAGGGGGAGGGAGGACGGCGCGGAAGCGGGGGGCCGGAGCGAGGCCGGAGCGGGGAGCGGCTCCGGCAGCGCGGTCTTTGCCAGGGCGTGGCGCCAGAACGGGGTGAAGACCTGGAAGGGCTTCCCGCTTTGGTTCGCGATCGTCCACGGCTCGTGGAGGAGGGAGGCGTTGAAGGTTTCGACGTGAGGGACGCACTCTCGCAGCGCGGTCTTGATCCGGGTGTCCCGCTCGATGACGTGGGGCTCGTAACGGCGGTTCCAGAAGACGGCGTCGGCGCCGGTCTCGCGGAGGAGGGCCTGGAGTGTGGGGAGGCTGGGGCCCGAGCGGAGGATCAGGGGGCTGCCGAGCTCGGCGAGGGAAGCGGCAAGGGCGCCGAGGGAATGATGGAGCCACCAGCGGGAGGCCCCGCCGGGGGGCCACGGCGCCTCCTCTTCGGGGGCATCGATGTAGACGGGGAGGACGCGTTCCCCGCGCGAGACGGCGGCGTGGAGGGCGGGGTTGTCGGCCAGGCGCAGGTCGGTGCGGAACCAGACGAGGGAAAGGGGACTCATGGAGGAAAAGGAAAGGGGAGGAAAGAAATTGAATTCGATTCCGGATCAGCGACTTCGGTGCGGCGGGGCGCGGCAGGATTGCACAAAGCGCGTTTCCGTGCTATCTATGAAAGCTGCAGCCTAAATCCCGCCCTTCCAAGGCGGGATGCGGAGGAACCACTTCCTGCTCCGAGTTGTTATAAACACGGAGGGGGATGGGGCGTGGGACGCCGGGTATAACCGGCCGTCCGGGTCACTTCCATGACCTAGCCCGACAGCTAACTTCGCCGGCAGATGGAAGGGCGATGCCACGCACGACCGATTCGTGCGAGCTGGTTTCCGCGGGTCCTTGAAATACAGGGCTTCCCGAGCGGATGCCACATCCCCCTTGAAGAAGAACGCTTTGGCGTTGCGTCGTGCCCGCGTGTCCGCATGCGGTGTCGGCGGAGCGTCGAAGCACAGACAGGAGAGCGATGTGAAGACATCCGTTGTGCCGTGGTGTGTCCTGCCCGTGTCGGTTGCGACGCGGGACGGGAAAGAAATGAAACGCGAAACCGGAGGCGGACAATGAGCGACCTTCTCATCGTCCTGCTCTGCGCCGTGCTGTTCGGCGCGGGGATCGCCTACGCCACGGCGTGCGGCCGCATCTGAAAGGAACTGTCATGATTTTCTTCGTCTCGGTGATTTCCGTCGGCCTTCTGGGCTACCTCCTTGCGGCCATGATCTGGCCCGAACAATTCTAAACGCCCCATCCCATGACATTCCTCGGTTGGATTCAATTGGCGGTCTACGTCGGACTGCTCCTCGCGATCACGAAACCCCTCGGCCTCTACCTCGTCCAGGTCCTCGACCCGCACGGGCGGACGTGGTTCGATCCGGTGCTGCGGCCCCTGGAACGGCTGACGTACCGCCTCGCCGGGATCGACGCGGAGCACGAGCAGGACTGGAAGCACTACACCGTGGCGATGCTGCTCTTCAGCTTCGTCGGGTGCCTCTTCACCTACGTCCTGCTGCGGTGCCAGGGCTGGCTGCCGCTCAATCCGCAGAAGCTGCCGGGGCTTTCCTCGGACCTCGCCTTCGACACGGCGATGAGCTTCACGACGAACACGAACTGGCAGAGCTACTCCGGGGAATCGACGATGTCGTACTTCTCCCAGATGGTCTCCCTGGTGATCCATAACTTCACCTCGGCGGCGACCGGCGTCGCCATCGCGGCGGCGTTGGTGCGCGGGATCGCGCGGCAGTCGGCGGCGACGATCGGGAATTTCTGGGTCGACCTCGTCCGCTCCACCTACTACCTCTTCCTGCCGATCTCCCTCGTCCTGGCGGTGGCGCTGGTCTCCCAGGGGATGGTCCAGAACTTCAAGCCCTACGACTCCGCCGCCCTCGTCGAGAAGCAGACGGTCCAGGTGCCGAAGACCGACGACAAGGGGAACCCCGTGAACGACGCGAAGGGGAATCCGGTGATGGTCGATCAGGTCGTCGACACCCAGTCGATCTCCGAGGGGCCGATGGCCTCCCAGGTCGCGATCAAGATGCTGGGGACGAACGGCGGCGGCAACACGAATGCGAACGCCGCCCACCCCTTCGAGAACCCGACGCCGCTCTCGAACCTCCTCCAGATGCTCGCGATCTTCGCGATCCCGAGCGCGCTGACGTGGTGGCTGGGCCGGACGGTCGGGAACGCGAAGCACGGCTGGGCCGTCTGGTGGGCGATGGCTCTCCTCTTCCTCGCGGGGTTCCTGATTTGCTGGCACTACGAGGCCGCCGGGAACCCGATCCACACCCACCTCGGCGTCGCCGCCGCGGACGGGAACATGGAGGGGAAGGAGGTCCGCTTCGGGATCGTGAATTCGTCCCTCTTCGCGACGATCACGACCGACGCCTCGTGCGGTGCGGTGAACGCGATGCACGATTCGTTCACGCCCCTCGGCGGGCTCGTGCCGCTCTTCAACATCATGCTCGGGGAGATCGTCTTCGGCGGCGTCGGGGCGGGGCTCTACGGCATGCTCGTCTTCGTCGTCATCGGCGTCTTCATCGCCGGACTGATGATCGGGCGGACGCCGGAATACCTGGGCAAGAAGATCGGGGCCTACGAGGTGAAGATGGCGATGCTCGTCGTCCTGGTCCTCGCCGCCTCGATCCTCGGCTTCAGCGCCTGGGCCTCCGTCACGGAGTGGGGCAAGGCGGGGCTCAACAATAACGGGCCGCACGGCCTTTCGGAGATCCTCTACGCCTACACCTCGTGCACGGGGAACAACGGGAGCGCCTTCGCGGGGCTCACGGCGAATACCCCGTGGTACAACGTGACCCTCGCCCTCGCGATGTTCATCGGGCGGTTCCTGATGATCGTCCCGATCCTGGCGATGGCCGGTTCCCTGGCGGCGAAGAAGCGGACGCCCGCGGGCGCGGGGACGTTCCCCGTCTCCGGGGTCACCTTCGTCCTGCTCCTCATCGGCACCATCCTCCTCGTCGGCGCGCTGAACTTCGTCCCGGCCCTCGCGCTCGGGCCGATCGTCGAGCACTTCCTGATGCTCGGCGGCCAACTTTTCTAACTCTTATTTCTCCATCCAAGTGAAAACACATTCCCATTCTCTCTTCGATCCGTCGATGGTCGGGCCCGCCGTGGGCGATTCCTTCCGGAAGCTCCATCCTCGGTTGTTGGTCAAGAATCCCGTCATGTTCGTGACCGCCGTCGGCGCGGCGCTGACGACGCTGGAGATTTTCCTCTCCGGCGAGCCGCCCCGCTTCACGGTCCAGATCGCGCTCTGGCTCTGGTTCACGGTCCTCTTCGCGAACTTCGCCGAGGCGATGGCCGAGGGGCGCGGGAAGGCCCAGGCGAACGCGCTGCGGCAGTCCCGCCGCTCCCTCCTGGCGCGGAAGGTCGATGCGTCCGGTTCGCTCCAGTCGCTCCCGGCGGAGAGGCTGCGGAAGGGCGACGTGATCCTCGTCGAGGCCGGGGAGACGATCCCCGCCGACGGCGAGATCGTCCACGGCGCGGCGACGGTCGACGAGTCGGCGATCACCGGCGAATCGGCCCCCGTCGTCCGCGAGGCGGGCGGGGATCGCAGTTCCGTCACGGGCGGTACGCGGGTGCTCTCGGACAGTTTGAAGATCCGGGTCTCCTCCGATCCGGGGGAGAGCTTCCTCGACCGGATGATCGGCCTCGTGGAAGGCGCGAAGCGCCAGAAGACGCCGAACGAGATTGCGCTGACGATCCTCCTCTCGGCCCTGACCATCGTCTTCCTCCTGGTGACGGTCACGCTCTTCCCCTTCGGGATCTATTCCGGGGTGACGTTCTCGATCACGGTCCTCGTGGCCCTGCTCGTCTGCCTCATCCCGACGACGATCGGCGGCCTCCTCAGCGCGATCGGCATCGCGGGGATCGACCGGCTGGTGCAGAAGAACGTCCTGGCGATGAGCGGCCGGGCGGTCGAGGCGGCGGGGGACGTCGACGTCCTCCTCCTCGACAAGACCGGGACGATCACGCTGGGGAACCGGCAGGCCGTCTCCTTCCATCCCGCGCCGGGGGTCGGCGTCGAGGACCTGGCCGACGCGGCGCAGTTCTCTTCCCTCTCCGACGAAACGCCGGAAGGGCGGAGCATCGTGACGCTGGCGAAGCAGCACGGCCTCCGCGGCCGGCAGGTCGGGGAGGGGGAGGGCGTTATCTTCGTCCCCTTCACCGCGCGGACGCGGATGAGCGGCGTCGATCTGGCGGCGAAGAACCTCGCCTACCGCAAGGGGGCCTCCGAGGCGATCCGCGCCTACGTCGGCGGGAGTTTTCCCGGCGAGGTCGAGGCGAAGGTCGATGAAATCTCCGGCCTCGGCGGGACGCCCCTCGTCGTGGCGTCGAAGGCGCTCGACGAAGGGAAGTTCGGGAAGATCCTCGGCGTGATCTACCTGAAGGACGTGGTGAAGGGGGGCCTGGCCGACCGCTTCGAGCGGTTCCGCGCGATGGGCATCCGCACGGTGATGATCACGGGGGACAATCCCCGGACCGCCGCCGCGATCGCGAAGGAGGCGGGGGTCGACGACTTCCTCGCCGAGGCGACGCCGGAGGACAAGCTGGCCTACATCCGCAAGGAGCAGCAGGGCGGACGCCTCGTCGCGATGACGGGGGACGGGACGAACGACGCCCCGGCGCTGGCGCAGGCCGACGTCGGCGTGGCGATGAACACCGGCACCCAGGCGGCGAAGGAGGCGGGGAACATGGTCGACCTCGACTCGAACCCGACGAAATTGATCGAGGTCGTCGAGGTCGGCAAGCAGCTCCTGATGACCCGCGGGGCGCTGACGACCTTCAGCGTGGCGAACGACGTGGCGAAGTACTTCGCCATCCTGCCCGCGATGCTGATGGTGACCTTCCCCGCGATCGCTCCGCTGAACGTCATGCATCTGGCGAGTCCGCAGAGCGCAATCCTCAGCGCGGTGATCTTCAACGCGGCGATCATTGTCGCCCTCATCCCGCTGGCCCTGCGCGGCGTCACCTTCCGGCCCATGCCGGCGGGCGCGCTGCTGCGCCGGAACCTGTTCATCTACGGCCTCGGCGGCATCGTCGCCCCGTTCGCGGGGATCAAGGCCGTCGATCTGCTCATCACGGGCCTCCACCTCATCTAATTTAATTAACGATCCAAACCTTATGAATATCGTTCAAAACCTCAAAACGTCCCTGATCCTGACCTTGGTCCTGGCTGTGGTCTGCTGCGGCTTCTACCCGGTCCTCGTCTGGGGCCTGGGGCAGGGGCTCTTCCCGAAGCAGGCGAACGGCAGCCTGATCCACGACAAGCAGGGGAACCTCGTCGGCTCCGCCCTCCTGGGGCAGACCTTCACCGGGGAGTCGTATTTCCATTCCCGGCCTTCGGCGGCGGGGAACGGCTACGATCCGACGTCGTCGGGCGGGAGCAACCTCGGGCCGACCTCGAAGAAGCTCTCCGACGGCATGGCGCAGAACGTTTCCGACTACCGGAAGGACAATGGCCTCTCCGACACGGCGGAGGTCCCCGCCGACGCCGTCACGGCCTCGGCCAGCGGCCTCGATCCCCATATCAGTGTCCGTAACGCCCTCCTCCAGGCCCCCCGCGTGGCGGCGAAGCGGGGTCTGACGAAGGATCAAATCACCGCCTTGATCGGGAAATACACCGACCACCGGTTCCTCGGCTTCATCGGCGAGGAGGGGGTCAACGTCCTCCTCCTCAACCTCGCACTGGACAAGACAATCGAGTAGGATGGGGCGTATGGACGAGGCCGATCCCAAACGCCCGAAGCGCCCCTCGCCGGAGGACTTCCTCCGGTTGATCGAACGGCAGCGGCGCGGGAAGCTGAAAGTCTATCTGGGCTCCGCGGCGGGCGTCGGGAAGACCTAC
The DNA here is from genome assembly GCA_903889845.1 of uncultured Verrucomicrobium sp. Classification (GTDB taxonomy): domain Bacteria; phylum Verrucomicrobiota; class Verrucomicrobiia; order Methylacidiphilales; family GAS474; genus GAS474. Next base: position 6,931 of record CAISZB010000535.1, read on the forward strand.
GCGATGCTCGTCGAGGGGCGGCGATTGAAGGACCTGGGTGTCGACGTGGTGATCGGCTACGTCGAGCCGCACGACCGGCCCGAGACGACGGCGCAGATCGGCGACCTGGAGCGGGTGCCTCCCCTCCAGGTTTCCTATCAGGGGGCCACCCTTCGGGAGATGGACCTCGACGCCGTTCTGCGGCGGAAGCCGACGGTGGTATTGGTCGATGAGCTGGCCCACACGAACGTCCCCGGGTGCCGCCACGCGAAGCGGTACGAGGACGTATTGACCCTCCTCGACGAGGGGATCCACGTCATCACGACGCTCAACGTCCAGCACTTCGAGTCGCTCTACAACATCGTCGAGGAGGCGACCGGCGTCCGCGTCCGGGAGCGGGTCCCCGACGCCCTCGTCGCCGAGGCCGACCAGATCGTGAACGTCGACCTTCCCGCCGAAGACCTCATCGACCGGTTGAAGGCGGGGAAGGTCTATCCGCCGGAACAGGCCCAGCGGGCGCTGGAACACTTCTTCACCGAGCGGAACCTGACCCATCTGCGGGAATTGGCCCTCTCCGAGGCGGCGAATTTCCTCGACCGCCGCCGGAGGCGGGAGGAGTTGCCCGAGGCGGGGGCGAGCGTGGGCAGTGGCACGGTGACGCCGGGACCGCTGGCCCGCGTCGTCGTCGCACTGAGCAGCGGCGGACCGAACCCGGAGGCGTTGATCCGGAAGGCGGCGCGCCTCGCCCAGCAGCTCAACGGAACGTGGCAGGCCGCCTACGTCAGGACGCCCCGGGAATCGCCCCAAAAAATCTCCGGCGAGATGGAGCGGCGGATCGCCGACACGCTGGAGATCGCGCAGAGGATGGGCGGCACGGTCGTCGTCCTGAAGGGGGAGGACGTCGCCGAGGCGCTGACGGCCTACGCGCGGGAATCGGGCGCGTCCCACCTGGTCATGGGGAAGCCGGGGCCGCGTCCGCTGCGGGCACTCCTGCGCAAGTCGCTCGTGGAGCGCCTCGCGCCGGGTCTCCCCGGCGTCGATTTCATCCTGGGATAGTCCCCCCTTTTTCTCCTTTTCTATAAGGAGACCGGTTTCCCCGTCGCCGCCGAGGCGTAGAGGGCGTCGACGATGCGCATCAGCTTGAGGGACTGGTCGGGCGTATTGAGAGGCTCCGCTTCTCCCCGCAGCGCGGCGACGAAGTTGGCCGCCGAGGCCGAGCGGCCCATGTCCTCGCACCGTCCGGGGACGATCGTGCGGTTCACGGAGAGGCCGTTCTCCTGGACGTAGAGCTCGCAGGTGTCGAGGGCGGTCTCGTCGAGGCCGTCGCTGCCGAAGAGGCGTTCCACCTTGCCGCCCGCCTTTTCCCCCTGGAAGACGACGGAGACCTCCTCGCGCTTCACCATCTCCGCCCACGAAATCTGGAGGGAGAGGACCTGCCCGGTCTTGAAGGTGACGAAGCCGTGGGCGGCGTTCTCCACGTCGGTGACGCCGTCGGCCCGGTCGGGGATGCCCCAGGGGCCCTTGAAGCGGCGGTCGGCGATGTGGGTGTCGAAGGTCTGGCCCAGGACGTGGGCCGGTTCGGGATAGCCCATGAAGTAGAGGGCGAGGTCGAGCATGTGGAGGAGGTCGATCAGCGGCCCGCCGCCGGAGAGCTCCTTCGTGGTGAACCAGCCGCCGAAGCCGGGGATGCCGGTGCGCCGCACCCACTTCGCCTGCGCGGAGTGGATGAGGCCGACGGTGCCGTCGGTCAGGTAGGAGCGCATGGCGACCGACTCCGGCCGGGCGCGGTTGTTGAAGTTGAACTGGAGGCGCTTCCCGGACTTCGTCGCGGCGGCGATCATCTCCTCCACCTCCGCTGCATTGAGGCCGGGCGGCTTCTCGCAGAAGACGTGCTTCCCGGCGGCGAGGCAGCGGACGGAGAGCTCCTTGTGGAATTTATTAGGGACGATGATCGAGACGGCGTCGAGCTTCGGGCAGGCGGAGAGCATCGCCTCGACGGAGTCGAAGGACTGGGCGATGTTCCACGCGGCGGCGGCCTTTGCGGCGGCTCCGGGGGCGGGATCGGCGACGGCGACGACCTGGGCGCCCGCCCGGCGGAAGCCCTCGACGTGATAACGAAGCATGCCGCCTGCGCCGACGACACCGATCTGGATGGGGGTACTCATAGAAAATAGAATTTAGGAAACGGGTTTGCTGCGGAGCTTACTGACGGTTTCCCATTGCGCCTTCTGGCACCTTTGGGGAGGGAGTCCTTTCAAGACCTGCTCCAGGTCGTCGACGACGAGGCGGCCCATCCAGGGCCAGACCTCGGGGATGTTCCCGGCGCGGTGGGCCTGGAGGAGGGTGTTCGGCGTCTTGCGGGCGCGGTGGTCCTTGGGGATCGGTTCGTCGGGCCAGACGTCGATGCCGACGCGGAGGCGGCCGGAGGCGGCGGCGTCGAGCAGCTCGTCGAAGTTGACGACGCCCGCGCGGCTGGCGAGGACGACGAGGCCGCCGGGGCGCATCCGGTCGAAGTAGGCCTTGCCGATGCCCCCGACGTTCTCCGTGGTGACGGCGCCCATCAGGAAGACGGCGGCGGCCCGCTCGAAGCAGGCTTCGAGGGAGACCGGTGTGACGCCCAACTCCTGCAGCACGCTGGGATGAATCCAGGGATCGTGGACGAGGATCTCTCCCCCGAAGGGGCGCAGGAGGGCGATGAGGGCCTTCCCGACGTTGCCGCAGCCGACGACGGCCAGGGGACGCCCGGTGAGGAGGATCGAGTCGCGGTTGTCGCCCTCGCCGTAGAGGGTTTCCGTTCCCGCGCGGATCGCGGCGTCGGCCTCGTGGATGCGGCGGGCCAGGGAGAGGGCCATGCCGAGGGCCATCTCGGCGACCGGCTTCGCGAAGACGGGGGCGGTGGAGAGGACGTGGATGCCGCGCCGATGGCATTCGAGGTAATCGACGTTGGGGAGGAAGTTGCTCTCGACGTTGAAGACGGCCTTCAGCTTCGGGGCGCGGTCGAGGCGCTCCTTCGGAAGGGCCGACTGGCCGATGAGGATCGTGGCCTCGGGGAGGTACTGGTCGATGTGCGCGTCCGGGGCCGGGGAGCCGTCGTGCCAGACGACGGTGCCGAGCGCTTCGAGCCGCGCCTTGGTGGCGGCGTCGAAGATGAGGTCGACGGGACGGGGGTGGGGGTCGAGGAGGATCAGGGGTTGGTCGGACATGGGAAAGTTCCTTGCGGTCTGTCGAGAATGCCTTCCGGGAGGCGGGGGTTCGATTGGAATAATTGGTCTTTCTTTATAAATTTTGGTACTTCTTCCATTTCGCCTCTCTGCCTGAAAGGAACTTCAGATC
>CAISZB010000536.1 GCA_903889845.1 uncultured Verrucomicrobium sp.
CTGTAAACGCCATCGCGCCAGGCCGTCCTCCAGCCATCCCTCGGTCCCCCGGGGACGGTTCCCCCCGTGATGGAAGCCGACCCACCGGATCCCGGCGGGCGCGGCGCGAGGCAGCGCGGCCAGCACCTCGGGCGGGATCGAGCGGCGGCGGTCGTTCCCGTATTTCGGGTTCCCCAGCGCGACGAGGCCGACGCGGAAGGGCTCCCCGGGCCGCCGCTCCGTTCTCTCCCCTTCCAGATCGATGTAGGGAACCGCCGCCGGGATCGTCTCCAGGCGAGTCTTGAAAAGATAAGGCAGGGAGAGAAGGGGCGCTTCCCAGTCGCATCGCGTTACGGCCAATTCCGCCGCCGGGACGATCCCATCGACCCCCTGCACCCGGGCCAACAGCCGCTCCAAAGGCGGGTCGCACGCCAGCAGCACCTTCGCCCCCGGGCCTCCGCGTTCCTTCGCCCAGGCCGCGTAGCGGGCGAACTGGATCGCGTCGCCGTAGCCCTGCTCCGCGTGGAGGAGGAGCGTTCTGCCCGGGAACGGGTGCCCGTCCCAGCGCGGGAAGGGGAGGCGACGGTAGGCGGCGAGGTAATCCCGCGCCTCGTAATCGGCGAAGCCCTCCTCCAGGCGGCCCAGCGCCAGCAGGGAGAGGGCGCGGTTCCAGCGCAGGGCAGGGGAGGGAGGTCCCGCCTCCAGCGCCGCCGCTTCGGCATAGAGAAGGAGGGCCTCCTCCGGGCGGTCCTGCCGGTGCAGGGCGATGCCGAGGTTGACCCGGGCCTCGGCCCGCTCCGGCTTCAGCGCCACGGCGCGGGCGAAGGCTTCCTCCGCCCCGGCGATCTCCCCCGATTCGAGGCGGTGGTTCCCCAATCCCGTCCAGAGCCCCGCCATGTCGGGCCACCGCCGCAGGGCCTGTTCCCAAAAGGGCCGTGCCGCCGAGGCGCCTTTCCCCTTGCCGATGTGGAGCCCTTCCTCGACCAAGGCCCGCTCCAGGTTCCCCGCGATCTCGGCATTCCCCGGATCGGCCTCCGCCGCACGGAGGAAGAGCGCCCGGGCTTCGCCGGGATCGCTCTCCGTTTCCTCCAGGATCAACCCCAGGTTGTTCAGCGCCACGGGGTGATCGGCGGTGAGGCGGAGCGCCTCCTCCAGCGCCCGCCGCGCCTCGTCCCGGCGCGCCAGCGCGGAGTACATCGCCGCCGCCTCGATCCAGAACTCGGCCTGCGGATTCCCCCGCGCCGCCGCCAGATAATCGTCCGCCGCCCCCGCGTAATCCTCCAAGGCGCGCCGCGCCCCGGCCCGGTTCATCCGGGCCAGCCAGCTCCCGGGATCGGCCCCCACCGCGCGGTCGAGGAGGGCGAGGGCCTCCCTCGCTTCCCCCCGCCGCAGGCGGCAGAACCCGGCCAGCGCCAGCGCCTCCGCATGATCGGGATGGCGGCTCAAAAAACCGTCGAGGGCGGCGAGGCCCTCCGCCTCGTTCCCACTTTGAAAGATGACGAGGATCGGCCCGAGGCGCGGATCGGCGGGCGTCATGACGGGGACGAAGGATGGGCCGGAGGGAGGATGCCCCGCAGCCGGTGATTCCAGAGGTGCTCCGCCGCCGTCCGGCGCCGGGCCCGCTCCCCGAAGGCGAGGGCCGCGTCGGGATCGGCCAGGAAACCGCGCACCCGCTCCTCCGCCTCGGCCAGGGAGGAGACGGCGGCGATCTCCCCCTCCCGGTAGCAGGCCAGGACGTCGGGGGAGGCGAGGTTGACGGAGACCCGCCCGCACGCGGCGATCTCGAAAAGTTTCTCGTTCGCCGTGGCATCGCGGCAGGCATTGGAGCCGTTGAGGTGGCAGAGGTAGCGCTGGTAGACCTCCGGCAGGCGGTGGAAGGGGACGTCGGGCCGGGCCTCGATGCCGTAGGGCCGCCACGCGTCGGGATGGCTGTGGACGTCGAGGAGCCCGGCGCGCCACAGACGATGGACCAGCGCGGGCCGGTCGAACTGGTTCGACATCTTCACGACGAGGAGTGCGTTGAGGATCTCCCCGGAGGCGTTCAGCGCCGCGAGGGCCGCCGGGTAGCGGTCCCCCAGCGCCCGGACGATCGAGGCCGCCGGGACATACGGTTCCCGCGCCCGGACCTCCAGGGCATGGGCGAAGAGGGCCGGGATCGAGGGCTCCCGTGCGATCAGCGCGGCGAAGTGGCTGCGGGCGAAGAGCAGCGCCATCTCCCGCGCCAAAGCGCGGACGGCGTCGAGGTCCCCTCCCCGCTCCAGCAGCGCGACGAGGCCCGGCGGCGGCGCGATGTTGAGGCCCGGGTTGCCGATGAAGGCGGCCTTCCCCCGCACCTCGGGATCGGACGAGGGGAGCTCCCGGCGGCGCAGGTACTCGGCCGGGGCGGCGAGGAAGCTCAACTTCACATTCTCGAAGCCGAGGAGGCGCATCTCTTCCATCTGCCCCCGGCCATAGCAGCAGTGGAGGACCTTCGGATGGCGGATCGCCGCCGGGAGCCGGGCGGCGGCGCCGGGGAAGCAGGTGTTGTAGGAGGCCTGGCACCACGCCTTCACGTCGTCGAACCAAAGCGAGGCGACCCGCTCGATCCCCGGATGGTCGAGGAAGAGCGTCGCGTCGAGAAACCAGTTCAGGTCGAGGCCCAGCACCGTCCCGATCCCCTCCTCGTCCAGCCTCCGCTCGATCCGCTCCCGGAGCGCCGTCCCTGCGCCGCTCGGAGAGACGAAGGCGTCGTCGTCCTCCTCCAGCAGGACGCGGGCGCGGAGGACCCCCGTCTCCCACACTGCGGCGTGACGCCCCTCCTCGGCGCAGGCGCGGGCGATCACCTCGGAGGTCTTCGTTGCCGGCGTCGCCGCATCATGGACGGCGACCCAGACCCCATCGCCGGCACCTGTTTTCGGGGCGGGAACCGGAGGCGTCTCCTCTTCCGCCGCGATGCCGATTCCCGGGGCGACCTCCCCGAAGAAGGCGGCGAGGCCCCCGGAGAGGGGCGAGAAGGAACGGATCTCCCCGACGCCGAAGTGGGAAAGGAAGAACCGCTGCTGGGTCGCGAAGACATGCCGGACGCCCCGGCCTGCGGCGTCCTCCGGATCGGCCAGGCGGGGGAAGAGGGTCTCCATCTCCCCCGTGTCGCGGAGGAGGACGCGGCGTCGCCCCCCCCGGTCCAGACTCGAACCCCGTAGCCCGTCGCGGCGGGCCTCGGCGCGCGCCCACGCCGCCCGGTCCCGGGCATCGGCCAGCAGCAGGACGGTCTCTCCTCCCCCTTTCATCGTCATCGGCGGCGGGACTTCAGGATGACGGCGTCCCGCAGCAGCCCTGCGGCGGCGAGCACGGGCTCCTCCCACGCCCCGGGCGTCCCCGGGCCGAGGCGGGGCTGACGCAGCAGACGGACGGAGGGATACCACGGTGTCTCCTCCCGCCGCAGCATCCACCGCCAGTCGGGGCAGAACGGAAGGAAGAGCGCCGTCGGTTTTCCGAGGCTTCCCGCCAGGTGGGCGACCGCCGTATCGACGGAAAGGACGAAGTCGATCTCCTCCATCGCCACCGCCGTCTCGTAGAAATCGGAGAACCCGCTCCCCGCGTCCCGGATGCCGCTGCCGCCGTGGCGGGGCACCGGCCACCGCGCGAGGGCCGGGCCGACGACGGCGGGGTCCCCCTTCTGGAGGCTGACCCATTCGATCCCCGGCAGCGCGGCCAGCGGGTGGAGGGCCTCCAACGGCATCGAGCGGAGGCGGTCGTTGGCGTGGGCCGGGTTCCCCGCCCAGGCGAGGCCGACGCGCAGCGGGCGCGGTTTCTGCGGCACCGGCTTTCCCTCTTCCTCGTCCTCGTCCATACCGAGGCCGTCCCCCTCCTCGTCGGGGAGGAAGAAGCGCTCCGGCGGGGGGATCGTCTTCTCCGTCGTCCCGAGGCGGAACGCCGCCGACATCATCGGCAATTCGTAATCGCATTCCCGGACCGCCGCCGCGCCGATCTCCTCCCGGCTGACGACGGCGCTGACGCCCCGGGCCGATTCGAAGAGGCGGCGCAGGCTTTCCGAGCAGGCGACGATGACCTCCGCCCCCCGCGCCGCGAAGAGGGGCGCGTAGCGGATGAACTGGATCGCGGTCCCCGCCCCCTGCTCCGTCCACAGCAGGATCCGCTTCCCCTTCAATTCCTCCCCCTGCCAGCGCGGGATCGGGTAGCGGAGGGGGGTGTTGTCCGGCAGCCGCCACCGCCACTCGTACTCCTCCCAGCCGACCTGGAAGTCGCCGCACAGGAGGCGCGCCAGGGCCCGGTTGCACCGCACCTCGGCGTCGTTCGGGTCGAGGGCAAAGGCCCGGTCGATCGCCTCCAGGGCGCCCGGCATGTTCCCCTGCTCCAGCTGCGCGAGGGAGAAATTGCGCCAGACCTTCGCCGCTTTCGGCAGGCCCTGGAGGGCGGTGCGGAGTTCCGACTCGGCCTCGACGGGGAGGTGCTCGTCGAGGAGGCAGGTGCCGAGGTTGAAGTGGGCCCAGGCGTAGTCGGGGGAGAGGCGGAGGGCCTCCCGGTAATGGCCCACGGCCTCGCGCGTCCGGCCCTGTCCCTTGAGCGTGTTGCCCAGGTTGCTGTGGGCCTCCGCGTAGGCGGGCCGGAGCCGGAGGGCGGTGCGGAGGGCCGTCTCCGCCTCCTCCAGGTCCCCCAGGTTGAAGTGGCAGACGGCGAGGTTGTTGTGGATCTCCGGGACGGCGGCCAGCGTCGGGAAGGTTTTCCGGTAGAGGTCGATCGCCATCGCGGGATCGCCCTCCGACTGGAGGCGGAGGGCTTCCTGGGCCAGGGCGGCGGCTTCGTCGAAGGAGGGGGTGCTCATGGGAGACTCGATGCGTGCGGTTGGTTTTCCCCTAAAAACGAGGTGGACGCCCTTTCTTTCCTCGCGCGGACGAGGGCGCCGAGTTCGGCGCGCAGGCGCTCCGCCACGTCCTCCCACGCCCCGGGCCGGGGCTGGCGGAAGAGGCGGGCCGTCGGGTACCAGGGCGAGGTCTCCCGGTCGAGGAGCCACCGCCACTCCGCATGGTGCGGCAGCAGGAGCCAGAGCGGCTTCCCCATCCCCCCGGCGAGGTGGGCGACCGAGGTGTCGACCGAGATCACGAGGTCGAGCCCGGCGACGACGCGCGCCGTGTCGAGGAAGTCCCGGCAGGCCGCCACGGCGTCGGGGAACGGCATCCCGCCCTCGGGCGGCTTCTCGAACTTTTGGAGGCCGACGACCTCGACCCCCTCCACCTCGCGCAGCGGCAGCAGCGCCGCGACCGGGCAGGAACGGGTCCGGTCCTCGACGTGGGCGGCGCTCCCCGCCCAGGCGATGCCGACGCGCAAAGGTCCGTCGCCCCCGGCTCGGACTTCGCCGGGCGGCAGGGAGAGGCCGAGGTAGGGAATCTCCGCCGGGATCGACTCGACCGTGGGGGAGAAGAGCGCCGGGAGGGAGAGGAGCGGGGCGTAGTAGGCGAAGGGGGGGCGGGGCATCCCGCGCAGGATGACGCGGTCGAGGCCCGGCACGCCGCGCAGGACGCGGGCGACCTCCGGCTGGCACTCGATCACGACCGTCGCGCCCTCGCCGCCGCGCTCTTTCACCTGCCGCGCGTAGCGGACGAACTGGAGCGTGTCCCCCAGGCCCTGCTCCGCCAGGAGGAGGAGCGTGCCGCCGGGGAAGGGTTCGCCCTTCCAGCGGGGCGCCGTGGCATCGATGTCCCACAGCAGGCGGTAGGACTGGAAGCGCCACTCGAACTGCCGCCACCCCTCGGCGAAGTCCCCCTGGAGGAGGCGGACCGTGGCCCGATTGATGTGGGTCTCGGGATGATCGGGCTTGAGCGCCAGGGCGCGCTCGAAGATCTCGATCGCCTCGGCGATCCGGCCCTGGGAACGGAGGCAGGCCCCGTAGTTGTTCAGCGCCTCGACGAGGCCGGGCCGCAGCGTCACGGCACGGAGGAGTTCCGGCTCGGCCTCGGCCAGCCGCCCCAGGCGGTAGAGCGCGGTGCCGAGGAGGAAACGGAACTCGACCTCGATCTCCGGATCCTTCCCGTAGCGGGTGGCGATCCCCTTCTCCTCCAGCGCCGCCACCGTCTCCGCGAACCGGGACTGGGCCAGGAGCGCCCGGGCGAGGTTGAAGCGGGCCTGCCCCAGGTCCGGGACCAGCTCCAGCGCCGTCCGGAAGCAGCGCTCCGCGAGGGCCCCCTTCTTCCAGGCCAGGAGGACGAGGCCGTAGTTGTTCCACAGCTCGGCGTTCTTCGGGTCGAGGCGGAGGGCCTCCTCGAAGGCCTTTCCGGCCTCCGGCACCCGCCCCCGGCGCAGGGCGATCAGGCCGAGGAAATTCGCCGGGGCCGACTCGTCGGGGAACTGCTTCCGGCACTTCTCGAAGAGTGGGGCCGCCGCGTCGATCTCCCCCGCGTGGTAATGCCGGAGGGCCTTGGCAAAAAGGGGATTTTCCATGCGGGATAGGGCAGGCTATAAAAGACTAAAAGAAGGCTATCGCCCCACCGGAAAAAAGCAACGGACCATGAGCAAACAGAACAAGGCCA
>CAISZB010000537.1 GCA_903889845.1 uncultured Verrucomicrobium sp.
CTCGGCCGACCTGGACTTGCCAGGCCCGCAACCAGACGGAGTAGCCGGGCAAGGCGATTTCCATGCGGAGCCATTCGCCGTCGGGGTGACGCAGGGGGGTGATGGGAAGCTGGCCTGGATCGTTGTAGGGGTAGAAGGCCTGCTGGGAACCTTCTTTGTCGATGATTTGTCGAAAATAACCCTGTTGGTAGAGCAGGCCGACGCCGACGACGGGGATGCCCAGATCGCTGACGGCTTTGAGTTGGTCCCCCGCGACGTTGCCGAGGCCGCCCGAGTAGATGGGCAGCGCCTCGCTCAACATGAATTCCATGCTGAAATAGGCGACGGAGGTGAGGGGGGAATGCGGATAGGTCTCCTGAAACCAGGCGGGCTGCTCTTCCGAGTGGTGTTTGGCCAGCAGGAGATCGTCGATGATCTTGCGGAACCCGGAATCGGCCAGGGCCGTCTTGATTTTTTCACGTGAAACGGTCTGAAGGACCACCCAGGGATTCTGCGTCAATTCCCATAACACAGGATCGAGCTGAAGCCAGACCTGGTCGGCGCCGTGATTCCAGGACCACCGCATGTCCAGGGCCAACTCGGCGAGGGAATCGAATCCAACGATGTCCGTGGGCAGAAAACGGTTTTCCGGATGGTAGGTGAGGGGCTGCTGGATCATGAGTTCTCCTGGAGACGGATGGCGGCTCGGACACGTTTTTTGGGGGATGGCTTTGCGAGGGCTTCGTTGACGATCGTCTGGGCTTCTTCCAGAATCAGGTGGAGGTGGTCGCTCCCCCGAAAGCTCTCCGCATAAATCTTGTAGATGTCCTCGGTTCCCGAGGGCCGGGCGGCGAACCAGCCGCTCTCCGCCACGACTTTGATGCCGCCGATGGGGGCACCGTTGCCCGGGGCGGCGGTGAGAACGGCTTCGACTTTTTCTTCGGCCAGCGTGGTCAGCTTGAGTTGGTCGGGGGAGAGTTTCGCCAGCCGTTCCTTTTGTTCGGAGGTCGCCGGAGCATCGAGGCGCTCATAGGTGGGCTCTCCGAACTCGGCGGTTAGTTCACGATAGAGTATCCCGGGGTCGCGTCCGGTCCGGGCCGTCATCTCCGCCGCCAGCAGGCAGGGGATGATCCCGTCCTTGTCGGTCGTCCACGGGGTTCCGTCGAGACGGGAAAAGGAGGCCCCGGCACTTTCTTCCCCTCCAAAGCCCAAGGAGCCGTCCAGCAGACCGCCGACAAACCATTTGAAGCCGACCGGGACCTCGAACAGGGTCCGGCCCAGCTTGGAGACGACCCAGTCGATCATCCGGCTACTCACGACGGTCTTGCCCACCGCCGCCGTTCGGGGCCACTGCGGCCGGTTGGAGAAAAGGGAATGGATCGCCACGCAGAGGTAATGGTTGGGAGGCATCAAACCCGTACTTTTGGCGACGATCCCGTGCCGGTCGTGGTCGGTGTCGCAGGCGAAGGAAAGGTCGAACTGATCCTTCATGCCGATCAGGCGTTGCATCGCATGGGGCGAGGAAGGGTCCATCCGGATTTGCCCGTCCCAATCGACGCTCATGAAGCGGAAGGTGGGATCGACCTCCTCGCTGACCACGGTCAGATTCAGGCCGTAGTGCTCGGCGATCCGCCCCCAGTAATGGACCCCGGCACCGCCCAGGGGGTCGACTCCCATGCTGAGTTTCACGCTGCGGATCAACTCCATATCGATCACGTTCCCTAGGTCGGCGACGTAATTGCTCAGATAGTCGGTCCGGTGCGTCGTGGAGGCGCTTAGGGCTTTCGCCAAAGGGATTCGTTTCACTCCCTTCAGTCGGGATGCCAGGAGCGCGTTGGCTTTTTTCTCGATCCAGCCGATGGCGATCGTATCGGCCGGGCCACCCTGGACGGGATTGTATTTGAAGCCGCCGTCCTGGGGCGGATTGTGGGAGGGGGTGACGACGATGCCGTCGGCGAGGCCCTTCTTCCTCCCCCGATTGTAGGTCAGGATGGCGTGGGAAATCGCCGGAGTCGGCGTGAACTCGTCTCCGGCCGCGAGCATGACCTCGACCCCGTTCGCCGCCAGCACTTCCAAGGCGCTGACATAGGCGGGGATCGAAAGGGCATGGGTGTCGATCCCGAGGAAGAGGGGGCCGTCGGTTCCCTGTCGTTTGCGATAAAGGCAGATCGCCTGGGTGATCGCGAGGATGTGATGTTCGTTGAAGGAGGTCTTGAAGGAAGTGCCGCGATGGCCGGAGGTGCCGAAGGCCACGCGTTGCGCGGGCACGGAGGGATCGGGAATGCCGGAGTAATAGGCTGTGATGAGGCAGGGCACGTGGACCAGCGTCCCCGGTTCGGGCGGTTTCCCCGCAAGAGGGCTGATCATCGTATTGATTCCAGTTCGGCGACCTTGGCCAGACGGCGCCGATGGCGTTCTTCCCCGCTGAATCGGGCGGAAAGGAAAGTAAGCACCAACTCCCACGCGAGGGCGTACCCGACGACGAGTCCGCCAAGGCAGAGCATGTTCAGGTCGTCGTCTTCCACTCCCTGGTGGGCCGAAAAGGTCTCGTGAATTAGGCAGGCCCTCACCCCCGCCACTTTGTTGGAGGCGATTGACGCCCCGACGCCGCTGCCGCAGATGGCGATGCCGCGGTCGATCTCGTGGTGGGAAAGGACGCGGGCCAGCGGCACCACGAAATCGGGATAATCGTCGTCCGGCTGAGGCCTAAGGACGCCGAAGTCGATCACCTCGTAACCGGCCTCGCACAGCTTGCCCTTCAGATGCTCCTTCAACGCGTACCCTGCATGGTCGGTGGCCATCCCGATGAGGTGCGGCGTCTTTGCGGCAAGAAGATTGGGAGGTGGAAGCATAGCGTACATGGTTGATCGTGTGTCGTGTGAAAGGGATGCCCGGCGCGTTGGTTCTCGGCATCCCTGCGGGATTACCGGCCGACAAACTCGGGGTGGAGCGCCGGATAGTCGGTGTATCCCTTTTCCGTGCCTCCATACAATGTCGATTCATCCAACGCATTCAGCGGGGCGTTCAGCCGGAAGCGATGGGGCAGGTCGGGGTTCGCTATAAAAAGTCGGCCGAAGGCCACCGCATCGGCTGCGCCTTCCAGCAAGACCTGCGTCGCTGTCGCTTGATTAAAGCCATTGGCCACGATCAGAGGGCCATGGAATTCCCGCCGCAGCGCCACCAGGGGAACCGGTACCGCCCCGTGCCGGATATCCTCCTCCGTCGAGACGATCAAGTGAGCATAGGCGAGGACGAAGCGATTCAGTTCGTGCAGGACATGGCCGAATGTGGTGAGCGGGTCGGAATCGTGCATGTCGTTGAAAACGCCTCCCGGCGAAAAGCGGATGCCCACGCGATCGGCTCCCCAGATCTTCGTCACTGCCTCGGTTACTTCGAGCGTGAGTCGGGCACGATTCCGGACCGGACCGCCGTACTCGTCCGTGCGGTGGTTCGTGCCGTCGCGGAGGAACTGGTCGAGGAGGTAGCCGTTGGCGTTGTGGATTTCGACGCCGTCGAAGCCGGCTTCCCAGGCGCGTTTCGCCCCGGCGGCATACTGCGCGACGATGTCAGGTATTTCTTTCGTTTCGAGGGCGCGCGGCGTCACGTAGGGTTGCATGCCCGCTTCCGTTAGGACCTGTCCGGACTGCGGGGCTATGGCACTTGGAGCAACGGGCAATCCGCCGCCCGGTTGGAAGGACGGATGGGAGATTCGGCCCATATGCCACAGTTGCAGGAAGATGCGGCCACCCGCCCGATGCACCGCTTCCACGACGCCCTCCCAGCCTGCGACCTGGGCATCGGTGTAGATGCCGGGGGTGTTGGGGCAGCCTGTGCCCTGTTGGGAAATAGCGGTGGCTTCCGAGACGATGAGCCCGGCGGCGGCCCGCTGGGCATAGTACTCGGCGATCATGGGGGTGGGCACGCGGCCCGGTCCCGACCGCATCCGCGTGAGAGGGGCCATCACAAAGCGATTCGGGGCCTCAACCGCCCCCAGACAAACGGGGGTGAAAAGAGTCGGAGAATGCATGCTATTTATTTTCTGTTGAAAGGGGTCAGGACCACTCGACCACGATCCGATTGTCGACGGCGCACACCCCGGAAGCGGACCAGGCCGCCCGTGCGGCTTCGTCCAATTCGGCATGGCTGCGGACCGTGCCGCGCAGCGTGACCTTGCTGTCGACCGTCTCCACCTCGATCTTCTTGGAATCCAGGAGGGCGTTCCGCTCGAAGGCCGATTCGATGGCCGACCGCACATCCCCCGGGTCCAGCTTGGTTTTGATGGTGATGAAATTGGTCACTCCCTTGACGCCGGGCAGGTACTGCACGGCGACTTCGGCGTCGTCCCGCTGGTACCACCATTCAACCTGCCCTTCGAGGGTGATCCAGCCTTCCCGGACGGTCACCTGGGCGCTGCCTTCGGGGACCGTGGTGGAGAACTTGATCTGATTGGCGGCCGAGGCGGCGATCTCCCCGTCGGTGCGCGTGTGGGAGTCGGGTAGCTGGATCACGATATCGTCGGCGACGGCATTCACCCCGGCGACCCGCTTGGCCGCACGCACCGCATTCCATTTCTGCCCATAGCTGGTCACGAAGCCGTTGAGGGTCACCGCACCGTCCTTGGCCAGGACACCGATATCGGTCACCTTCACGCAGGGCTCGAATCGGAGTTCATCGAGCACGTCCCTCTTCAGTTCCCCGTCGCTTTTCTCTAAGACAGCGTTCATATCGTTGGATTTTCTTTTTTCGTGTTGTTTGTCGAAGCAGGGGAAACGCTCCATGAAGCAAGCGCCCGCTTTCATGACAGGAGCAGTTGACTCCCATATCGGGGCCTTCGCTATAGGGTGTAACCCTACCGTGAAAGAGCCGCTCCTCACGAAGCAAGGCGGGGATACAACCGGGCGCCGATCAGAACCAAAACAGCGGTCGTCAGGAGGATGACGGTGTAGTCGAGACCCAAGCCTAAGGTGCTTGCGCTGCCGGCAAGCATGAACGTGCGCAGGGCATCGACGACATAGGTCAGGGGATTCAGGTGGGAAACGGCCCGGAGCCAGCCGGGCATGATGGAAGTGGGATAGATTGCGTTGCTCGCGAAGAACAAGGGCATGGTCATCACCTGTCCCACTCCCATGAAGCGTTCCCGCGTTTTCACGATGCACGCGATGATGAGCGAAAACGTCGAGAAGAGCGTCGCGGCCAGGACGACGATGAGCACGACGTTGAGCAGGGCGAGGGGGCTCCAGTTCAACTTGACCCCGAGCAGCAGCGAGAGGCCGTAGACGATGAGCGTCTGCGAGAGGGAGCGGATGCCCGCGGAGAAGCCCTTGCCGAGTACGAGCGCCGCCCGGGGAGTCGGGCTCGCGAGGAATTTCTGCACGATGCCGAGGTCGCGCTCCCAGATGACGTTGATGCCGTAAAAAATGGCAACGAAAAGGACGCTTTGCGCCAGGATGCCCGGAGCGATGAAGTCGAGGTAAGGAAGGTTGCCCGGGTGCATCGCGCCGCTCCGGGCAAACACCTGCCCGAAAACAAGCAGCCAGAGGGCGGGCTGCAGCGCGCGGGTGATGAGCTCCGTGAAATCATGGC
>CAISZB010000538.1 GCA_903889845.1 uncultured Verrucomicrobium sp.
CTCCTTTCCTCAGGCGAAGAAGATGTTGAGGGCGAAGCCGGGTTTGGCGATGCCTTCCCGGTGCAGATAGCGGACGAGGGCGTGGACGGCGTAAGCGAGGAAGCCGAGGGAGAGAAGCCGCCAGACGACCTCGCCCGTCGCCAGGGGGAGCTTCGCCAGGGGGACGAAAAGGAGGGCGGCCTGGGGCAGGTAGAGGAAGCCGTGGATCGAGCGGAGGTCGTAGAGGGGGGCGTGGGCGAGCCACGCGTCGGCGGCGTCCCGGTAGACGGTGATGGTGTGGAAGCCGATGGTCCGGAAGATAACGACGGAGAGGACGGCGGCGTAAACCATCCAGATCGTCCACCCGCTGCGGAGGAAACGCATCAGGAGGTGAGGGCTTCCAGGACGACGTCGAAGTCGGCCTCGGTGTTGTAGAAGTGGGGGGAGAAGCGGAAGTGGGGCGCGCCCTGGATGTCCCAGCGGAGGGAGGCGGTGATTTTCTTCGCCTTCATCTTTTGGAAGAGAGCGGCGTAATCGGTGTCGGACGCGCCGGGCTTCCGGATCGTGACGATGCCGGTCCGCGCCTCGAATCCATGCGCCGAGGCGGGGAAGGCGTCGGAGAGGATTTCGTAACCGGCCTTGCGGAAAAGGTCGGCGGCGTAGGTGTGGAGGCCGAGGAGGCGCTGCTCGATCGGGTCGACGCCGAGTTGCAGGAGCATCTCCATCGAGGCCTTCATGCCGAGGATGCCGAGGCCGAAGAGGGCGCCGCACTCGTAACGGCGACCGGTGTCGGGAAACGCGATTTCGTCCTGCGCGATGAAGCGCGGGGAGGTGACGTTCCACGAGCCGAGGAGGGCGGGGCGGACCTTGGCGAAGTGCTCCGCCTTCACGTAGAAGATCCCGGCGCCGAGGGGGCCCAGCAGCCACTTGTGCGAATCGGCGCTGAGGAAATCGACGTAGGCGACGTCGACCTCGGTGGCGCCGAGGGATTGGATGGCGTCGAGGCAGAAGAGGATGCCGCGCTTTTTCAACTCGGTCCCGATGGTCTTGTAATCGAGGCGGTAGCCGGTGAGGAAGTGGCACGAGGCGAGGGCGACCAGCTTCGTCCGCGGGGTGAGCGCGGCGAAGACGAGTTCGGGCGTGATATGGCCGGTGTGGGCCGGGGCGACGGGGACCGGCTTCACGCCCTGCCGGGCGAGGTCGGTCCAGGGATAGACGTTCGAGGGGTAGTCGCCGGGGTAGTAGACGACCTCGTCCCCGGCGTGCCAGTCGAGGCCGGAGGCGACGAGGTTCAGGCCGAGGGCGGTGGGGCCGACGAGGGCGATCTCTTCCGGCTTGGCGGAGACGAGGAGCCGGGCCGCGACGGCGCGGGCGGCGTCGATCTCCTTCGGGAAGCCGTCATATTCCTGCGAATCGACGGCGGAGCGGTGGGCGGCGAGCTGGATCGCCTCCTCGGCGACCTTCGGCAGGGGGGAGACCCCGGCGTGGCCCATGAAGATCGAATGGCGGGTGACGGGGAAGGCCGCATGCCGCGCGGCCTCGTCGGGGAAGTGGAGGCGTTCGACGACAGGCATATTTTGGAAGAGTTAAACCTTGGCCGGAGTGCCTTGCCGCAGTTCGGCGATGAGGCGGGGAAGGAGGGCGAGGACGGTATCGACCTCGGCCTCGGTCGTCATGTGGGAGAGGGAGAGGCGGATGGTGGAGCGGGCCTGTGCGGCGGTGAGGCCCATCGCGGAGAGGACGTGGGAGGGCTCCAGGGAGCCGGTGCTGCACGCCGATCCGGCCGAGGCGCAGATCTGATGCTCGTTGAGGCGGAGGAGGAGGTCGGCAGCCTCGACGCCGTCGAAGCGGAGGCTCGACGTGTTGGGGAGGCGCTCCGTGGCGTGGCCGTTGCGGTGGGAACCGGGGATCGCCGCGAGGAGGCCGTGCTCCAGCTTGTCGCGGAGGGCGCGGGTCGACGTCTGCTCGTCGATCAGGTTTTCCAGCGCCAGTTCGGCGGCGCGGCCCAGGCCGACGATGTGGGGGACGTTCTCCGTCCCGGAGCGGCGGCCCTTTTCCTGTGCCCCGCCGATGAGGAGGGGGGAGAAGCGGGTGCCGGTGCGGACGTAGAGGACGCCGACGCCCTTCGGCGCATGGAGCTTGTGGCCGGAGAGGGCGAGGAAGTCGCAGCCGACTTTCCGCACGTCGATGGGGACTTTGCCGGGGACCTGGATCGCGTCGATGTGGAAGAGGACGCCGCGCTTTTTGCAGATCGCGGCGATCTCCTCGACGGGGAAGAGGACGCCGGTCTCGTTGTTCGCCCACATGGCGGAGACGATGGCGGTGCCGTCGTGGATCGCGGCGTCGACCTCGGCGGGGTCGAGGGTGCCGTCTTCGCGGACGGGGAGCCACGTTACCGTATAGCCGAGGGTCTCCAGGTGCTCGCCGAAGCTGTGGATCGCGGCGTGTTCCACCTGCGTCGTGACGAGGTGCTTCTTTCCCGTGGTGCGGAGGGCCGACCAGAGGGCGGTGTTGTCGGACTCCGTGCCGCAGCTGGTGAAGACGATTTCGCGGGGATCGGCCCCGATGAGGGCGGCGACCGATTCGCGGGCCTTCGTCACGGCGGCCCCGGCTTCCTTCGCGACGCGGTAGAGGCCGGAGGGGTTGCCGTAGAACTCGGTCAAATAGGGGACCATGGCCTCGAAGACCTCGGGGGCGACGGGGGTCGTCGCGTTGTTGTCGAGGTAGATCGGGGTGGGGGTGCTCATGGGGGGTGCAGGGCTGGGGAGGGGCGAGGATGGGGGAAAGGGAGGCGGTTTTCAAGCCTTCCTTAAAAGAGAAGGGAAGGGGAGGGAGTGGGGCCTGAAACGGTTCGTGTAGGGAAAATCCTACTCCTGAAAGGGGGATTGGCCGATGGTGGCCCGATCTGGGTTCGGGCATCGTGAGGGAAATTCAGAAAGGATCTTTTTCCCATGAGAATCAACCTGCCCGTCACGACCGTCGAACACGAGCTGCGAGCGGACGCGCCCATCGTCTCGAAGACCGACACGAAGGGACGGATCGTCTACATCAATCCCGCCTTCATCGAAATCAGCGGCTTCACTGAGGAGGAGCTTCTCGGCCAGTCCCACAATATCGTTCGCCATCCCGACATGCCGCCGGAGGCCTTCGCCGACATGTGGGCCACGCTCCAGGCGGGGATGCCGTGGAGCGGCATGGTCAAGAACCGGTGCAAGAACGGCGACTTCTACTGGGTCGTGGCGAACGTCACGCCTGTCTGGAAGAACGGCCAGCTCGACGGGTATATGTCGGTCCGGACGAAGCCGGAGAGTGCCCGGATCAAGGAGACCGATGCGGTTTACCGGGCCTTCCGGGAAAACCGGGCGCGGGGCCTCGCCATCCGGAAGGGGAGGGCGGTGCGGACGGGGCTGTTCCATCGCCTGCTCCGGCTGCGGTACCTCCCGGTGGCCGTCCAGATGTCCCTCGTCTTCGGGTTCCTGCTTCTGCTCCTCGGCAGCTTCGGCGTCGCCTCGTTCCTCCGCGGGGAATGGGTCCAGGTTGCGGCGGCGGCGGCGGGCATGGGGATCGCCGGGGCGTTCTGGTGGAACCTCCATCAGCAGGTGGCGCAGCCGCTGCGGGAGGCGACGTTCCTCGCCCGGCGGACCGCCGGGGGGGATCTGACGTGTTGTGCGAACGGCGGGCAAGAGACCCATTTCGGCGAATTCGGTGAACTGCTTCAGGCTTTGAGCCAGATGTCGGTCAACCTCCAGGCGATGATCGGGGACATCGGCGAGAGCGTCGAATCGATGAAGACCGCGACGGAACGGATCGCCGGGGCGAATGCCGAGCTTTCCGACCGGTCCTCCGCCCAGGCGGCGAGCCTGGAGGAGACCGCCGCCAGCCTGGAGGAACTCTCTTCGGTGGTCTCGCGGAACGCGGAGCGGAGCGTCGAGGCGAACCGCATCGCCTCGGCGGCATCGGGCGTGGCGACGAACGGCGGCGAGGTCTTCGCCCGCGTCGGCGTCACGATGGGGGAGATCAAGGGCTCCTCGTCGAAGATCGCCGCGATCACAAAGGTCATCGACGGAATCGCGTTCCAGACGAATATCCTGGCGCTGAACGCCTCCGTCGAGGCTGCCCGGGCCGGGGAACACGGGGCGGGCTTTGCCGTCGTCGCGGAGGAGGTGAGGTCGCTGGCGCAGAGGTCGGCTACGGCGGCGAAGGACATCGAGGTCCTGATCCGGGAATCGGTGGAGAAGGTCGCCTCCGGGCATGCCCTTGTCGGTGAACTGAGTGGCACGATGGAGCAGTTGATCCGGTCCGTCGGCGAGGTGACGGAGGTCGTCGGGGAGATCGCCGCCGCGAACAAGGAGCAAAGCATCGGCATCGGCCAGATCAACGAGACCGTCGTCGTCATGGACAAGGCGACCCAGCAGAACGCGGCGATGAGCGCCGAATCGCTCCACGATACGCAGAACCTGGCGGAACAGGCGGGGCGGCTCTCTTCGGCGGTCTCAGTCTTCCAGTTGGCACAGGGGGACCCGTCTTCCCGCCGGACGCGGCGGGCTTCGGCTTCGGCCGCCGCCTCCGACTGGGGGAAGGAGATGCAGCGCCGTTCCCGGATGACCGGCGACGTCACTCGCGTCGTCCGGCTTCCCGCCTCCCGGAGGGTTGGGGCTTTTGTCGGGGAGTGAGGGAGGGGGAGAAGGGCCGTAAGGCCCTTCGGGATTGGCTCCCGCCCATCCTATTTAGTTTCCCCTTTGGGTCTTTGTCGCTACCGCGACGGGATTGGGTAGAATCGCTTGCGCTTCCCTGTACAGCTCCATGCCCACCGCGCGTTTGTAGGCTTCTGAGGGGTGCCCCCTCAACCTCCAGCTAAGAGCC
>CAISZB010000539.1 GCA_903889845.1 uncultured Verrucomicrobium sp.
CCCTCGCCACCGAAGTCACGCTGCTGGAAGAACGCATCGCCTCCGTCGCGGGTGCCGCAGTGACGGCGATCCAGGCCGTATACGTCCCGGCGGACGACTTCACCGATCCGGCGGCGGTCCACGCCTTCTCCCATCTGTCCGCCTCCATCGTCCTCTCCCGCAAGCGGGCGGGCGAGGGGCTCTTTCCCGCGATCGACCCGCTCCAATCGAGTTCCCGAATGGCGACGCCGGGCATCGTCGGCGAACGGCATTATGCCCTGGCGCAGGAGATCCGGCGGACGCTGGCGCAGTATGAGGAATTGAAGGACATCATCGCCATGCTCGGCTTGGAGCAGCTTTCCCCGGAAGATCGCAATGTGGTCGGCCGGGCCCGGCGCTTGGAGCGGTTCCTCACCCAGCCCTTTTTCACCACCCGACAATTCACCGGCCTCGATGGCAAGCTTGTCAGCCTGAAGGATGCGCTCGACGGTTGCGAACGGATCCTGCGGGATGAGTTCAAGGATTGTCCCGAGAGCGCCCTTTACATGATCGGGGCGATCGGCGAGGCGAAGGCCGCTTCGCAACCGAAGCCGAATCCTGAACCGGAGGGCGCTTCCGTCGCGTCGGCGCATGCATCTTAAGATCCTCCTCCCGTTCGATGTTTTTGCCGAGAAGACCGGCGTCTCGCGCCTCGTGGCGGAGAATGCCGAGGGGTCGTTCGGCCTTCTGCCGCACCGCCTCGACTGCGTCACGGCTCTTGTTCCGGGGATTCTCGCCTACGAGACCGACGTCGACGGGGAGGTCTTCGTGGCCGTCGACGAAGGCGTACTGGTGAAGGCCGGGGCCGATGTCTTCGTCTCCGTCCGTCGGGCGATCGGCGGAGCCGACCTCGGTCGGTTGCGCGAGGCGGTGGAGAAGGAGTTTAAGACCCTCGATGCAGAGGAGCGGAGCGTCCGTTCCGCGACAGTCAAATTAGAGGCCGGATTTTTACGCCGTTTTGCAGCCTTGGCCCTCCGCCATGAATGAGAAACCCGACGGGGAAATCCCTTCCGAGGAGCCGAGCCTCGCCCAACGAGTGGCGACGAAGGCGGAGCGCAAGGAGAGGTCCCGCCGCAATCCGGCACCGGGTGTTTGGTTCGGCCTCGGGATGATGGGGTTGATCGGGTGGTCGGTGGTGGTGCCGACGCTACTCGGTGCTCTGCTTGGCCTGTGGTTGGATCAATATCATCCGGGAACTCGCTCCTGGACGTTATCGCTTTTGGTCGCGGGACTCGTGATCGGTTGCGCCAATGCGTGGCATTGGGTTGCCAAGGAGGAGAAGGCAATGAGGGAAGACGAGGAGAGAAAAGATGAATGATACCCTGATGCGAATAGTAGCCTGGGCCGTTGGGATGGGACTGGGGGGGATTTTCTTCGGGGGCCTTTGGTGGACGGTTCGAAAGGCGGTTGCTTCCGAAAGGCCCGCTCTTTGGTGCCTCGGCAGCCTGTTGGCGCGGACGGGCATTGTCTTGGCCGGATTTTACCTTGTTGCGGAGGGTCATTGGGGGCGGCTGCTTTTGTCTCTCCTGGGATTCTTCCTGGCTCGCCTGGGGGTGACGTGGTTCACCGTGTCTCGGGAGAAAGCCGACCCCCTCGCCCCGGAGTTTCCTCATGCACCTTAGCCCCGACGAGGTGCTCTTTTGGCATCATGGATTTCTCAAGCTGAACGCGACGATTGTTTTTACCTGGGTATTGATGTTCGCACTCACCGTCGGTTCCTGGCTCGTCACCCGAAGGCTCTCGATGGGCCTGGAGAGGTCTCGCTGGCAGAACGTTTTGGAAATGGTCGTCACCGGCATCGAAAAGCAGATCGAGGACGTCGGCCTCAAGCGTCCGCGGGCCTACATCGGCTTCCTCGGCACCCTTTTTCTCTTCGTCGCCTCGGCCAGCCTTTCCGCCGTCCTTCCCGGCTTCGAACCACCCACGGCCTCCCTGTCGACCACGGCGGCCTTGGCGCTCTGTGTCTTCGCGGCGGTGCCGCTCTTCGGCATCGAGGAGCAGGGCCTTGGAGGCTACCTCCGTTCGTATGCGGAGCCGACAGTCCTCATGTTGCCATTCAATATCATCAGCGAGCTTTCCCGAACGCTGGCCCTAGCCGTCCGCCTGTTCGGCAACATGATGAGCGGGGGAATGATCCTGGGCATCCTCTTGACGATCACCCCGTTCCTCTTTCCGATCGTCATGACCGCGCTGGGCCTCCTCACCGGCATGGTGCAGGCCTACATCTTCACCATCCTGGCCGCGGTCTACATCGCGGCCGCCGTTCGCAACGCCCCCCGGAAGCCTGCGGAGGCGGCGTCCCCGACTTAATCGATCCAACCCAACACAGAAAGATCCTATGGACAGCATCACCTTCATCGCCGCCGCCTCCATCGTCACCTCCGGACTCACGACCAGTTTCGGCTGCATGGGTCCCGCCCTGGGCGAGGGCCGCGCGGTGGCGACGGCGCTCACCGCGCTGGCGCAGCAGCCCGACGCCTCCGCCACGATCACCCGCACCCTCTTCGTCGGACTGGCGATGATCGAGTCAACAGCCATCTATTGCTTCGTCGTCTCGATGATCCTCATTTTCGCCAACCCCTTCTGGAATCACTTTATCGCCGCGACGGCGGGAAAGTGAACCGATGTTGATCGACTGGTTCACTCTCGGCGCGCAGGCGCTCAATTTCCTCGTCCTGGTCTGGCTGCTGAAGCGTTTTCTTTATCGGCCCATCCTCGACGCCGTCGACGCACGGGAAAAGCGGATTGCCTCGGAACTGGCCGATGCCGCCGCCAAGCAGGTCGAGGCCGGGAAGGAGCGCGACGCATTCAATCGGAAGAACGAGGAATTCGACCGGCAGCGCGCCGATCTTTTCCGCAAGGCGACAGAGGAGGTGAAGGGAGAGCGGCAGCGGCTCCTCGATGCGGCCCGCAAGGAGGCCGACGTACTGGCTGCCAAGCGGCAGGAGGCCCTGAAAAACGCCACCGAGAACCTGACCCAGGAGCTCCGTCGCCGCACGCAGGACGAGATCTTCGCCATTGCCCGAAAGACCTTGAGCGATCTGGCTGGGGCGAGCTTGGAAGAGCGCCTGATCGAGACCTTCACCCGGCGGCTTCGGGACCTGGATGCCAAGACGAAAAGCGAGGTTTCCCTAGCTTTGAAGTCGACCCAAGGGTCGGCCGTTTTTAGCAGCGCGTTCGATTTATCTGAGGAACAGCGGGCGGCGTTGCAGCAGGCCCTCAATGTAGCCTTCTCGGACGCGATTCCAATCCGCTTCGAAACCGTACCGAAACTCATTGCGGGAGTCGAGTTCTCGACCAACGGACGCAAGTTCGTCTGGAGCATTTCCGATTATCTCTCCTCGATGGAGGCGGGCGTTGGGGAATGGCTGAAAGAGGCGGCGGAGAACCGGTCCATTCCCAACGCCCCATGAGCGGAATTCCTGAAAACGTGGAGGGTATGGTCGACGGGGCTTTTGCCGGAATTCGCCGGGCGAGGGAGGCCTTCGTGCCGTCTTTGCACATCCGGGAGACGGGGACGATCCTGAGCGTGGCGACCGGCATTGCCCGGGTCTCCGGCCTGCCGGGGATCGGCTTCGAGGAGTTGGTGAAGTTTCCCGGAGGCGTGCTGGGGATCGCGTTCAATGTCGATGAAGACGAGATCGGCGTCGTGCTGCTGGGCGCGTATTCCCATCTGAACGCGGGAGACGAGGTCGAGAGGACGGGCCGCGTCATGGACGTGCCGGTGGGCGAGGCGTTGCTGGGCCGCGTCATCGATCCACTCGGCTCGCCGCTCGACGGGGGGCGGATTCCGACCTTCCGGGAACGGCTCCCCATCGAGCGTGCCTCCGCCCCGATCATGGATCGCGCCCCGGTCACCGTGCCGCTCCAGACCGGCCTCAAGGTCGTCGATGCCCTCATCCCCATCGGACGGGGCCAGCGCGAGTTGATCCTGGGCGACCGCCAGACGGGCAAGACCGCCATCGCGGTCGATACGATTCTGAATCAGCGAGGGCGAAATGTCCTCTGCGTCTATTGCGCCATCGGGCAGAGGGCTTCCGCCGTGGCAAAGACCGTCGCCGTGCTGCGGGAGAAGGGCGCGATGGACTACACCGTCGTCGTGGTGACCGAGGGGAACGACCCGCCCGGTCTTGCCTACATTGCTCCCTA
>CAISZB010000540.1 GCA_903889845.1 uncultured Verrucomicrobium sp.
CTCCTCGCCCTTCCCGGCCACGGCCAGGGCCGCCGTTTCCCGCAGGAGGAAGTCGAGTTCTTCCCGGCCCCAGAGGGGGGAGCGTTCCTCGACAGGAAGGAGGGCGTCGCCGAGGAGGGTGCGGAGGTGGTTCGGCAGGAGGAGGGTGACGTTGAAGAGGGGGCACCCCGCTTCGAGGAGGAACCGCTTCGCTACGGCCCGATGGATCGGCGTCGGGAAGACGAGGGTGAGGGGATGGGTGACTTGCTCCGTGATCCGCTCTGCGTTCCGCCACGTCTTCCACAGGAGGCGCAGCGTGCCGAGGAGGTCGGCGGGGCTGTCGCAGAGGAGGTGGCGGGCGGGCATCTGGCTAGGGCTCCAGGCGAAAGTCTTCTGCCGGAGGGAAAGGGTTTTCTCCCGCGACGAGCCGCTCGAAGGCGGCTTCGTCGAGGACGGGGACGGCGTGCTTCTTCGCGTCCTTTGCCTTTTGGCCGCCGCCCTCCCCGGCGAGGAGGTAGTCGGTGTTCTTGCTGACGCTTCCGGCGACCTTTCCTCCGGCGGCGCGGATGCGCTCGGCGAAGGCTTCCCGGGGGGCGGAGAGGGTGCCGGTGAGGACGAGGGTCTTGCCGAAGAGCGGCCCCTCGGTCGCCTTCTGCGGGACGGTGAGGCGGAGGCCCGCGTCGAGGTAGCGTTTCAGGAGGGTTCGGGTCTCCGGGGCGTCGAAGTAATCCCGGATGCTCTTCGCCATGATGCCGCCGATGTTCGGGACGCTGGCGATCTCCTCCAGCGGTGCGGCCATGATGGCCTCCAGGGAGCCGAAGTGGGCGGCCAGGTCGTTCCCCGAGGCGGCTCCGACATGGAGGATGCCGAGGGCGAAGAGGAAGCGGCCGAGGGGGCGTTCTTTGCTTGCGGCGATGCCGTCCAACAGGTTTTGCGCCGATTTTTCCGCCATCCGGTCGAGGGCCATGACCGGTTCGAGCGTGAGGCCGTAGAGATCGACCGGATCGTGGACGAGGCCCTGGTTGATGAGCTGTTCCGCTGCCGCCTCGCCGAGGTTCTCGATGTCCATCGCCGTCCGCTGGGCGTAGTGGAGGAGGCGGCGCTTCACCTGCTCCGGGCAGCCCGCCGTGTTCGGGCAGCGGAGGAAGATCCCCTCGCGCAGGAGGGGCGTGCCGCAGCAGGGGCAGGCGGCGGGGGCGGTGATGGGCTTTTCCGCACCGGTCCGGGCTTCGAGATCGACGCCGACGACGGCGGGGATGACCTCCCCGGCCTTCTCCACATAGACGTAATCGCCGATGCGGACCCCTTTCTTTTCGAGGTCGTCGAGGTTGTGGAGGGTGGCGCGGGCGACGGTCGAGCCGGAGACGAAGACCGGTTCCAATTCGGCGACCGGAGTGACGGTGCCGGTTCGTCCGACCTGGAAGGTGACGTCTTTCAGGAGGGTCCGCGCCCTCTCCGCGCTGTATTTGAAGGCCATCGCCCAGCGCGGGGCCTTCGAGGTGAGGCCCAAGGTGTGGCGAAGGGGCCATTCGTCGAGCTTGATGACGGCCCCGTCGGTCTCATAGGGGAACGCCTTCCGCGCCGCGTCGAGTTCGGCGATGGCGGCGAGGACCGCCTCGGTGTCGGCGCAATGGCGGTGCCAGGAGGGGGTCGGCAGGCCGAGGGCGGGAAGGAGGGCGAGA
>CAISZB010000541.1 GCA_903889845.1 uncultured Verrucomicrobium sp.
AGGGGGGAGAGGCGCGGTTTCCTTGGATGCCCTCTCCTCCCGAGGCGCAGCCTCGGCTGAATCCCCGAATCTCCGAGGGTACGTACGGCGTGGGAAGACGGTGCCAATACGACCAGACTCCTATTGGGAGAAGGCCGCTTAATCCGCCCTGTCCCCCGCGTGCAGCTCTCTCAATCGTAACTGCCCGCACGCGGCGTCGATGTCATGCCCCTTTTCATGGCGCACCGTCGCGGTGCATCCGCCTCCCTTCAGCCGCTCGGCAAAGGCCTCGATCACCCGGTCGGCGGGACGTTTCCACGGCAGCCCTTCGACGGTGTTGTAGGGGATGAGGTTCACCTTGGCCCGGACGCGGCGGGCGTGGCGGGCCAGGAGGAGGGCCTCCTCCGGCGCGTCGTTCACTCCTTCGATCAGGATGTATTCGAAAGTCAGAATTTGCTTCTTCTTCCGTGCGTAGGTTTCGCAGGCGTCGAGGAGTTGGGCGACGGGGTATTTCCGGTTCACCGGCATGATCCGGGACCGGACGGCATCGCTCGCGCCGTGGAGGGAGATGGCGAGGCGGAGCTGGCGCGGTTGCTCGGCCAGCATCCCGATCTGGGGGACGAGGCCGCTGGTCGAGATCGTGATGTGGCGGGCCCCGATGTTCAGGCCCCAGGGGGAATTGATCATCTCGATCGCCTGCATCAGGTTCTCATAGTTCGCCATCGGTTCCCCCATCCCCATGAAGACGAGGTTGTCGATCCGCGACCCGGCGATCCGTTCCGCCTCCAGGATCTGGCCGACGATCTCGGCCGGGGAAAGGTGACGCTTCCAGCCTTCCAGGCCGCTGGCGCAAAACTGGCACCCGTAGGCGCAGCCGACTTGGCTGGAGACGCAGAGGGTTTGCCGAGGGGACCGCTCGCCGAAGAGGTCGGTGTTTGCCGGGATCAGGACGCTCTCGACGAAGTCGCCCCGGTCGAGCTTCCAGAGGAACTTCCGGGTGGTGTCCTCGGCTCCCTGGACGCGGGCGGCGGAAAGGGGGGCCAGGCGGTAGCGGGCGGCGAGGGCGGCACGGAACCCGGCGGGGAGGTTCGTCATCGCCTCGAAGGAGGCCGCCTTCTTCGCGAAGACCCACTCGACGAGCTGCTTGCGCCGGTATTCCGGTTCGCCGCCCAGGTCCCATTCGGGTGGAAGATGGTCGAGGAGAAAGTCCATGAGTGAACGGGGGAAGCTACCCGATCGGTTGCCTTGGGGCAAGGAGCGTGGCAGCCTTTCCTTCTCCCATCGCCATGAAGCACGATTTTTTGGGGGGGCGCGAAGGAATGGGTGATGCCCTTCGGGGCAGGGTATAATCGCTACGCTTCCCTGTAGCTCCTCCATGCGCACCGCGCGTTTGTAGGCTTCTGAGGGGTGCCCCCTCAGCCTCCAGCTAAGAGCCCGTAGGGGGAGAAGAGCGCGCGCTGGAGGCTTATCTCCTCCCGAGGCGCAGCCTCGGCTGAATCCCCGAATCTCCGAGGGTACGTACGGAGTGAGGAGGCGGTACCAATACGCCCAGACTCCTATTGGAAGAGGGAGAGGGCCGCTTCGGTTCCGAAGCTCCTCCCACGCTGATTCTTCCCATAGAGGTTAGATTCAGCGG
>CAISZB010000542.1 GCA_903889845.1 uncultured Verrucomicrobium sp.
CCGCGGGCACATACACCGCCTGAATGGAGGTGATGGCCCCGGCGTCGGTGTTGGCGATGCGCTCTTCCAACTGCGCCAACTCGGTGCTTATCGTTGGTTGATAGCCCAGGCGCGACGGCATTTGCCCCATCAAACCGGACATTTCCATGCCGGCCTGGATGAAACGGAAAATGTTGTCGATGAGGAGGAGGACGTCGCGGTGCTCGTCATCCCGAAAATACTCGGCCATCGTCAGCGCGACATGGCCCACGCGAAAGCGGCTCCCCGGCGGTTCGTTCATCTGCCCAAAGACCATCACCATGTTCGGCAGGACCCCGGCTTCCTTCATGTCGCGGTAAAGCTCTTCGCCCTCACGGGAACGTTCCCCGATACCGCAGAAGAGGCTGATGCCGTCGTGATGACCGACCATGTTGTGGATCATTTCGGTGAGCAGCACTGTCTTGCCGACACCGGCGCCGCCGAAGAGACCCGATTTTCCGCCGCGTTCGAGCGGCACGAGGACGTCGATTACCTTGATACCGGTTTCAAAAATCTCCGATTTCGTGGAGCGCTCCGTCAGCGGCGGAGGGGCCCGGTGGACGGACCGCCACTGGACATCGGTCAGGGGCACCCCGCGATCGATGGTGTTGCCGAACACGTCGAACATCCGAGATCGGATTCCCTTTCCCACAGGGGCCTGAAGCGGACCGCCCGTATCCTCCACTTTCATGCCTCGGGCAAGGCCCTGCGTCGGCGTCAGCGCAATGCCGCGCACGCAATGGGCGTCACGCTGTTCCAAAACCTCAATGACGATCTTTTCATCGTCTCCGGCATGAAGTACAGAGAAGATCGGAGGCAAGCACCGATCAAAGCCGATCTCGACAACGCTCCCCCTCACCGAGAGAACCACACCGTTGTTTTTGGAATCGCTTCGACTTTCCATACGTTCCTTAAGCCGGGGCGTCGATCGAGGTGACGTAGACCAGTTTCTTGTTCACGAACTCTTGAATGCCCATGCTTGAAAGTTCACGCCCGTAGCCTGAGTTTTTGATGCCGCCAAACGGCAGTTCCGGCGTGGTCCACGTGGGGTGATTCACGAATACCATTCCCGTGTCGATGCGGCTGGCGACACGCTTGCCGCGAGCGACATCTCGAGTGAAGACCGAGCCGCCCAGCCCGAACTCGGAGTCGTTGGCCAACACCACCGCCGCCTCCTCGTCCTTGACCCGGAAAAAGAGGGCAACCGGCCCGAAGAACTCCTCGCGAAAGGCGGGATTGTCCCGCGTGATATCGGCCAGAATGGTCGCCTCCATGAACGAGCCGGGGCGGTCGATCCGCTTGCCTCCCATGACCAGGGTGGCACCGGCGTTCCTTGCCGTCTGGATCTGTTCCAGCAAATGGACCAAGGCCTCCTCGGTGGAAAGGGGCCCCAGCGTCGTCGCCTCGTCCATCGGATTGCCCGGCTTGAGGGCTTCCAGAGCCATCTGGAACTGATGGAGAAAGCGGTCGGCCACCGCCTCGACGACGATGAACCTCTTGCCCGCGACACAGCACTGTCCCATGTTGTTCATCTTGGCCCAGACTGCCCAGGCGACCGTCTTGTCGAGGTCGGCATCCTCCAGGACAATGAAGGCATCGCTGCCGCCCAATTCCATCGTCGACTTCTTGAGATGGAGCCCCGCTCTTCCGGCAACGCTTTTCCCGGCCTCCACACTTCCG
>CAISZB010000543.1 GCA_903889845.1 uncultured Verrucomicrobium sp.
CTCACCGACGAGGAGTTCGACGCAGCCCGGGGCTCGACGCTCAACGCCCACTACACGGCTCCCGGCGTCGTCCGCGCGATGTACGCCGCCGTCGAGCGGCTGGGCTTTACGGGCGGGCGCGTTCTGGAACCGGCCTGCGGCCTGGGCCACTTCGTCGGCCTGATGCCGGAAGCGATGGCGGCCCAATCGCCCATTACCGGGATCGAGTTGGATTCGATCACGGCGCGGCTCGCGCAAAAGCTCTATCCCGACGCCGACATCCGGCACACCGGTTACGAGAAGGCCCAACTCGCGGACGGGTTCTATGATTTGGCGATCTCCAACGTCCCGTTCGGCGACTACCAGCCCTACGACAAACGCTTCAAGGCGTACAAGTTCAATATCCATGATTATTTCTTCGCGGCGACGGTGGAGCGGATTCGGCCCGGCGGGCTGATCTGCTTCATCACGTCGAAAGGTACCCTCGACAAGAAGCATTCCCTCTTGCGGCGGCACGTCGCCAAGCAGGCCGACTTGGTGGCGGCGATCCGGCTTCCCAACACGGCCTTCAAGGAGAACGCCAACACCGAGGTCACGACCGACATCGTGATCCTGCGGAAACGGTTGCCGGGGCAGGCCCCTTCCGGCCCGACGTGGCAGGAGAGCGTCGAGTACCAGAACGCCAAGGGGGAGAGGATGCTCCTCAACGAGTACTTCGCTGCCCGGCCCGAGCAGATGTTGGGGACGATGGCGCTGGAGGGAACGATGTATGGTTCCCACGAACCGGCCCTTATTGCGGACGGACGGGATCTGGAGGCGGCGTTGGCCGAAGCGGTGGGACGGTTGCCCGAAGGTATCTATCAGGCGGCGCGGCGGAAGGAGGCCGCCCGCGAGCCGATCCGGGTGCCTGCGCCCGGCGACATCAAGCCGCACGCCTTTGCCTTGGTCGAAACCGACCAGGGGACGCGGATCGGGATTCGGGAGGGGGCTGAAGTCGTGGTCTTGGACGGCCTCTCGGCGGATGCTTCCCGTCGCATCCGAGGGATGGTCCGGTTGCGGAACGCGGTGCGGGCCTGTCTCCACGCCCAGGTCGAGGACGCCCCGGAATCGGAGATCGTCCGCACGCGGGAATGGCTCAACCAGGAGTATGATCGGTTCCATTCCCGGTTCGGGCCCGTATCGGAGCGGATGAACGCCCGCGCCTTTTCGGGCGATCCTGACTTGCCCCTCCTTCTCTCCCTGGAGCAGTTTGACGAAATCAAGCGGGTGGCGAAGAAGACGGCCATCTTCCGGGAACGGACGATCCAGCGGCAGAAGCCTGCCGAGACGGCGGGGACGGCGAAAGAGGCGTTGCTCATCTCGCTCAACGAGAACGGCAAGGTCGACCTGGCCCACATGAGTTGGCTGCTGAAGCGGCCAGTGGAGGAGTTCCTGCCCGAATTGAAGGGGGTCGTCTTCCTCGACCCGCAGACCGACGCCTGGGAGCCGGAGGATGCCTACCTGTCGGGGAACATCCGGGAGAAGCTGGCCGTCGCCGAGGCGGCAGCGGTGAGCGATCCCCGGTATGCGGAGAACGTCGCGGCGCTGAAGGCGGTCCAGCCGGAGGACTTGAAGCCGACCGAGATCGAGGCGCGGCTCGGGTCGGCGTGGATACCCTCCGACGACATCCAGGGGTTCGCTCACGACTTGTTGAAGCTCGATCCCGGCACGGTGAAGATCCGGCATGCGCCGGAGCTGGGGGCCTGGACGGTTCAGGCCGACTACAGCGCGACCAGTTCGGTGGCGAACGTCACCGAATGGGGAACGGCTCGCTATTCGGCGCTCCACCTCATCGAGGACGCCCTGAACCTGCGGACGCCGACGGTCTACGATCCCGGCTCGGAGAAGGACACCCGTGTCATCAATCCCGCCGCGACCGAGGCGGCGCGGGAAATGCAGCAGCGGATCAAGGAACGGTTCACTCAGTGGATTTGGGAGGACGATGCCCGGCGGGAACGGCTGGCCCGGCAGTACAACGACGAATACAACAATGTTCGCATTCGGACCTTCGACGGGAACCATCTCACGTTGCCGGGGGCGAGCCCGTTGATCCAGTTGCGTTCCCACCAGAAGGCGGCGGTGTGGCGTATCCTCCAGACGCCGAACAGTCTCCTGGCTCATGTCGTCGGGGCCGGGAAAACCTACACGATGGTCGCGGCGGGAATGGAATCGAAGCGGCTCGGGTTGGCACAGAAGCCGATGTTCGTGGTTCCGAACCACATGCTGGGGCAGTTCTCGTCCGAATTGCTGACGCTCTATCCCGGCGCGAATGTCCTGGCGGCGGGGAAGGACGATTTCGAGGCAGCGAAGCGGCAGGAGCTTTTTTCCCGGATCGCCACGGGGAATTGGGACGCGGTGATCGTCACCCACTCCGGCTTCGAGCGCATCCCAATGGCGCAGGAGGTGCAGGAGCGTTTTATCAAAGAGCAGATCGACGAACTGGAAATGGCGATCCTTCGGCAGAAGGCCGACAAGAGCTTTGCCCGAATGGTGAAGGAATTGGAGCGGGCGAAGAAGCGGCTGGAGGGTCGCTTGGAAACGTTGGCCGCCGAGGAGAAGAAGGACAGCACGTTGACGTTCGAGGAGTTGGGGGTGGATCGGCTCTTTGTGGACGAGGCGCACTATTTCAAGAACCTCTTCTACGTCACGAAGATGACCCGCGTGGCGGGGTTGCCGCAGACCTCTTCGCAGCGGGCGTTCGATATGTTCCTGAAGGTTCGCCACCTCCAGGCGCTGAACGGCGGCGGGGGCGTCGTCTTCGCCACGGGGACGCCGGTGACGAACACGATGGCCGAAATGTTCACGATGCAGCGGTACTTGCAGCATCTCGACCTGTCCCGGCAGGGGTTGCAGCACTTCGATTCCTGGGCGGCGACGTTCGGGGAGCCGGTGACGGCGATGGAGCTGTCGCCGGATGGGGCAGGGTATCGGCTCAACACCCGGTTTGCCCGGTTCGTGAACGTCCCCGAGCTGATGCAGCAGTTCCGGCAGATGGCCGACATCCAGACGGCGGAAATGCTGGAGTTGCCGGTGCCGAAGCTGTTCCAGGGGAGGCCGCAGATCGTCAGTGCCCCGACGACGCCCGCGTTGAAGGCGTATGTCACCTCGCTGGTGAAGCGGGCCGAGAAACTGCGGATGGGCCATGTCGATCCCTCCATCGACAATATGCTCAAGATCACGGGGGACGGACGGAAGGCGGCGCTCGATTTACGGCTGGTCGGGGCCGGGAAGGATCACCCCGAAAACAAGCTCTCCCTGGCGGCGAAGGAGATCTTCTCGATTTGGGAAGGGACGAAGGAGGAACGGTTGGCGCAGTTGGTCTTTTGCGACCTCTCGACGCCGCAACCGGGAGGGTTGCGGGTCTTTTCGGCTTATGAGGACTTGCGGGACAAGCTGGTGCGGATGGGGGTTCCCGCCGAGGAGATCGCTTTCATCCAGGATTACGAAGCCGATGCGGCGAAGAGCGCTTTGTTCAAGCGCGTGCGTGCTGGTCAGATCCGGGTCTTGCTGGGCAGCACGCAGAAGATGGGGACAGGGACGAATGTCCAGGAACGGCTAATTGCGCTGCATCACCTGGATGCCCCGTGGCGGCCCGCCGACATCGAGCAGCGGGAGGGACGGATTTTGCGGCAGGGGAACCGGAACGCCGAGGTGAAGATTTTCCGGTATGTCACGGAAGGATCGTTCGATGCCTATATGTGGGGCGTCCTGGAGACAAAAGCCAAGTTCATCGGGCAGATCATGACGAAGCAGAGCCATGTGCGGAAGATCGAGGACTTGGATTCCCCAGCGTTGACCTACGCGGAGGTGAAGGCGATTGCCTCGGGGAATCCGCTGGTGCTGGAAAAGGCCAAGGTAGATGCCGAGGTGATGCGGTTGACGCGGCTTCGGGCGCAGCACCGGGAAGGGCTGTTCGTCACGCGGAACGCGATCCGGCAGGCACAGCAGGATGTGCCCCGTTTGGAGGAGAAGATCGCGTCTTTGGCCGTCGATTTGGCGGCCCGACAGAACACGAAGGGGGACGCTTTCGTCATGAAGATCGAGGGACGGACCTACACGCAGCGGGAAGCGGCGGGGGAGGCGTTGAACCGGCTGGCACAGAAGCATCTCCTTTCGGAGAAGACGGTCGAGATCGGGGCCTTTGCGGGGTTCACGCTCCAGATTTGGCCGGATCGGTCGAAGGAGGTGATCGTCCGGGGGAAGAATGCCTATGCGGCGACTGTTTCCGAGTCACCTTTGGGGACCATCAGCTCGTTGGAATACATGGTTCGTTCGATGGATGAACGCGCCCAGGATTACCGGAAGGAACTGGAGGCGACGCAAAAGCGGATCGTGGAACTGCGGCCTCATGCCGACAAACCGTTCGAGCATGAGGAGAAGTTGCAGGGACTGGTGAAGCGCCAGCAGGAGATCATGGACGCGCTCGACTTGGAGAAGAATCAGGCGTCGAACCGGTTGGATGCGGAGGCGGTACCGGTAGTGGAGGAGACGATTCGCTTAGATGAGGTGGAATCAATGGCCGAGAATCGCGGGATGAAGATGTCCGTTGCTTAATATGTCGATTCATTATGACCGAGGCATCGGCAAGGCTTGCAGGAGAGAAAAAAGGCTATAAAAAGGCAAAGGTCGCCGGTCGTATTTCCCAATCAAAATAATCAGGGAAGGATAGTAACTATGGAAAGTGGTAACAGCAGCTCTTCATCGACGCCGGATTTTAAATTAGCTTTCGAGCAGATGGCGAGTTTCGTT
This sequence comes from uncultured Verrucomicrobium sp., assembly GCA_903889845.1. GTDB lineage: Bacteria > Verrucomicrobiota > Verrucomicrobiia > Methylacidiphilales > GAS474 > GAS474. The sequence continues at coordinate 4,768 of CAISZB010000543.1, forward strand.
GCCATCTCGAAAACCAAGGCGTCAGGAGAGGTTCTGGATGAGCTGGTGCAGCAATGCTTCGTGCTCTTGCCTCACGAGGTCTTCGGAAGCAGCGAAAGTATAGCTGGCACGATTCACCGTCTTTTTGGGATCAAGCTGGCGGTTCGAGATATTGCTGATTCCGTAAAAAGACTCGCTGGTAAGGGAATTCTGATAACCCTTCCCGGAAATCAAATCGGAGTGTCGCCGGATACGCGCCATCATCTGGAAGTTCGCATTCAGGAAGCCAAAAAGCTGGAGGAAGACGTCAAGGAGAAGTGGTTGGCGAGCATTCCGCTCGACCAAGGGGTTGTTCCTCATGAAGCTCTCTGGATCGCCCTTAAGGCGTATTTGGCTCAGGCTTTTCGGCGGCACGGCATCCAGACCATCGCCTTGTTAGACCCGACATCCAAAATCGCAGGTGAAAAACTAACCAGTCTTGCCTCGATCCTTGATCAGGTGGCCAAAACCCACTTCCGAGAGGAAGTTCGCTTGGAAGTGCGGACGGCCATCTCCTCTTTCTTCCTGACAGTTGCCTCCGACCGCAAGCGTGCCGAATACATTGCCCAGTTGGCGGATGGAGCCTTCAACTATTTTTCCCTGACGGTGGCTCCCGAAGTTTCCAATAACCTGCGGCGCAAGCTCAGTCAGTTGACGCTTTTTTTGGATACCAATTTCCTTTTCGGATTGCTGAAACTTCATATTAACGCACAGGTCGATATTTCGACCGAGCTTATTGCTTCTATCAAGAGGTTTAATCTCCCGTTCAAGCTGCGTTATCACGAGGCCACGCGATCCGAAATGACGCATACGATCGAAAGCCCTGCGACTGCCCACCATGCTAC
>CAISZB010000544.1 GCA_903889845.1 uncultured Verrucomicrobium sp.
AGGAACTCCGCCTGCGTCACCCGGATCGCGTGGGGCAGGTGATCGTTCAACGCGCGGAGAAGGATCGGCGCGGCCAGCTTCCGGGGCGCGGTGAACCCCGCCACCTGCCCCAGGGCGTGGACCCCCGTATCGGTCCGGCCCGAGCCCTCGATCGAAATGCGCTGCTTCCAGATGCGGGCGATCACCTCCTCCACCTCCTGCTGGATCGAGGGATGCCCCGCCTGCCGCTGCCAGCCGTGGAAGGCCGCCCCGTCGTAGACGATCGTCAGCTTGTGCCCCGCCAGGGGAACCCTCATCAGGCACTCTCCTCGGCATCCTCGATCCCGGGGTGGACCGTGAGGCGGTCGAGGTAGGATTGGAGGAGGACGGCGGCGGCGGCGCTGTCGATCTTCGTCCGCTGCTCCTTCGCCTTGTGCCCCGCCTCGTGGAGGTAGCGCGAGGCCTGGACGGTGGAGAGACGCTCATCGACGGTCTGGACCGGGATCAGGATCGTCCTCCCCAAATGCGCGATGAAAGCCCGGACCTTCTGCGCCGCTTCCCCGTAGGAGCCGTCCATGTTCCGGGGCATGCCGACGACGATCGTCTCCACGCCGTGCTCGGCGGCGATCGCCTTGAGGTCCCGGACCAGCTTGGCGAAAGGCTCCGCCGGCAGGAACGGCATGGGCCGGGCCAGCGTCCGCGTCGCATCGCTCACGGCGACGCCGATCCGCTTCGTTCCGTAATCGAGGGCAAGAATGGCCATGATGAGTCAACCGAGGCTTCGTGAAACAGGAAACCCCGGGAATAAAAACGGTGCCACAACCTCGCTGAGAGGGCGAACTTTTTTCCTCGTTCCCTTTGCCACGCCTCCCTTTACTGGCCCTTTCCCCATGCGCCCCGCCCTCTACCTCGACGAAAAGACCCGCCACCGGATCAAGGACGGCCATCCGTGGGTCTTCCGCAGCGAGGTCGCGAAGGTCGATCCCGAGGCCGCCGACGGCGGGACCGTCCGGATCATCGACGCGCGGGGCCGGTTCCTCGGCTCGGGGCTCTACAACAGCCGTTCCCAGATCGTCGCCCGCCGCTATTCCCTGCGGGACGAGGACCTCGACCGCGCCTTCCTCGGGCGCGCCCTCGACGCCGCCCTCGCCCTCCGCCGCCGTCTCCCGCCCTCCCCCGCCCGCCGCCTCGTCTGGTCCGAATCGGACGGCCTCCCCGGCCTCATCCTCGACCAATACGGCGATACCCTCGTCCTCCAGACCGTCACCGCCGCGATGGCCCGCCTCCAGCCGGAGATCGTCGCCCTGGCCGCCGAGAAGACGGGGGCGAAGACGATCCTGGCCCGGAACGACCTCGCCGTCCGAACCCTGGAGGGGCTGCCGCGCGAACAGGGCGTTCTCCTCGGCACGTACACGCCGCCGACTCATCTGACCGTCCTCGGCGTCGGGATCGACCTCGACCTCCTCGCGGGGCAGAAGACGGGCCTCTATCTGGATCAATTGGAGAACCACGCCGCCGTCCTCCCCCACGCGCCGGGCCGCCGCGTCCTCGACTGCTTCTGCAACCAGGGCCTCTTCGCCCTCGCCGCGCGGAAGGCCGGGGCCGCCTCCTGCGACGCCCTCGACCAATCGGCCGACGAGTTGGGTCGGGGACGGGCCGCCGCCGCGAAGGCGGGTCTCGACATCAAATGGATCGAGGCGAACGCCTTCGACTGGATGCGCGACGCGGAGCGCCAGAAGAAGCAGTACGACCTCATCGTCCTCGACCCCCCCTCCTTCACGAAGTCGAAGGATCAGGTCCCCTCCGCCCTCCGGGGCTACCACGAGCTCCACCTCCGCGCCCTGCGGATGCTCCCCCCCGGCGGCCTCCTGGCCACGTACTGCTGCTCCCACCACCTCACGCGCGAGGGGTGGCAGGAGATGCTCCTCGGCGCCGCGCGGGACGCGGGCTGCGCCCTGCGCCGCCTCGCCTCCCTCGGCCAGGGGAGCGACCACCCCGTCCTCCTTCATGTCCCGGAGACGGAGTATTTGAAGGGGTTCCTGGTCGAGAAGGTTTGAGAACGAGAGGGTACGGCCCTTCGGGACCGGGTACACTGCCGTCGCGGTAGCGACAAAGAGATCAAGGGACTAACTGAATTGAAGGGAGCTTGATCAAGGCGACTTGGTATTGGAGAAGGGACGGTCGTAGGCCTCGACGTCGGGTTCGTGGAGGCGTTCCTCGGAGAGGGCGTAGAGGTAGCGCGGGGCGTTTGGCAGCAAGCGGCGGTGGAGGTGGGGCGGGACGGGGCGGAGAGCCTCCCATCCGGCGGGGGCGTCGCAGGCGAAGAGGCCGGGGGGCGGGTTCCGGTTGGCGAACCGGATATCGTCGATGCACGCAAAGGGGAGGGCCTGGAGCTCGCGCTCGATGAAGGCGTGGAAGGTGGCCCCGTGGGCGGCGATCGCGGCGTGGAGGGAGCGGTTTTCCTCCTCGTAGGGCGGCAAGCTCATGGTGCGGGCCTGTTCCAGCCGGACGGAGGCGACGGCCCGGACCGGATCGGGCAGGTAGGCGGGGGACGGTTTCTTCCCGTAGCCCGCCCAGTGCCAGAGGAGGACGGGCGAAGTCCCTTTGAAGACCGCCTCCCCCTCCCGGCGCCAGACGCCGGGGACCTCCAGATAGCCGATGTTGTGGTAGCCCGCTTCGTGCTCGGGAAGGAGGAGGTAGGGGAAGGCGTTCCGGTGCGCGAGGAGGCGGAGGGCGAACTGGTCGAAGAAGCCGCCGACGACGCGGAGCGCGTTCGAGTAGAGCGTCGTCGCCCACAGGAGCCAGAAATCGGTTTGGGAAGAGGCCAGCACCCCGGCGTTGACGCGGGGTAACTCGGGGAGGCTGTAGTTGAAGCTCTCCTTGTCGTGGGTGAGGAGGACGGGGGCCTCCCCCTCGCGCTGTTCCAGGAGGCGCGGGACGGGGGAGAGGAGGAGGATGTCGGCGTCGAAGTAGACGACGCGGTCGAAGCAGAGGGCGAGGAAGTACCCGGCCAGGGCGCGGAGGGAGGCGATCTCCCCCGCGTGGGCCGCCTTCGGCTGCCGGGCGAAGAAGGGCCAGCACGCCTCATCGACGACGAAGAAGGGGACGTCGGGATGGAGGGCCTTGAAGGTGGCGCGGAGGAGCCGGGCCGAGGCGACGGCCTCTTTGCCGTAGGCGATGGTGAAGGCGGCGACGGTCACGTCCAGAACGCTAGCCTTCCTTCCCCATTTGTTCCCGTTAAATCAGCAGGAGCGCGGGATTTTCGACCAGGGTGCGGAGTTCCTGGAGGAACTGGGCTCCGACGGCCCCGTCGACGACGCGGTGGTCGCAGGAGAGGGTCAGGCTTTGCCGCTTGCCGGGGACGATCTGGCCGTTTTTGACGACGGGCTTCTCGACGATGTTCCCGACGGCGAGGATCGCCGCCTGGGGCGGGTTGACGATGGCGGAGAAGCGGTCGATGCCGAACATGCCGAGGTTGGAGATGGTGAAGGTCCCCGTCGTGTATTCGGCGGGGGTCAATTTGCCTTCCTTCGCCTTCACGGCGAGGGACTTCGCCTCGTCGCTGATTGCCTTGAGGGTCTTGTCCTGGGCGTTCGCGATGACGGGGGTGATGAGGCCCTGCGGGATCGCGACGGCGAAGGCGAGCATGACGTTCGCGTATTGGATGACGGAGTCCCCGGCGAAGGAGGCATTGATCGCCGGGACGCGGCGGATGGCCTCGGCGGTCGCCTTCAGGATGAAGTCGTTCAGGGAGAGCTTGAAGGGCTTCGGCAATTTCTCAAAACCGGCATTCAGCGAGGTTCGGAGATCGACGACGGGGGCGGCGTCGACTTCGATCTCAAGGTAGAAGTGGGGGATCGTCGTCTTGCTCTCCAGCAGGCGGCGGGCGATGGTCTGCCGCATGTTCGAGAGGGGAATCTTCTCCTCCTTCGCGATGGGGCCGGAAGGGAAGAGGCCCCAGCCGCCGCTGCCGCCGCTGGCGCTCTTCCCAACAAGGACGTCCTTTTTCACGATCCGTCCGCCCGGGCCGGTGCCGATGAGGCGGTCGAGGGCGACGCCGAGTTCCTTCGCGATTTTCTTCGCCAGCGGCGAGGCCTTTGCTCGGCCTCCGTTGAGGGAAGGAGGGGCGACGGAACGGGGCGTCGTCGGGGCCGGGACCGGCGCGGGCGCGGCGGCGGCGGGAGCCGGGGCGGCCACGGCGGCGGCCTTCACCAGGAAGGCGGGATCGACCTTCTCGTCCTTCGCCGCGCCGATGAGGGCGATCCGGGTGTTGAGGGGGACCTTGTCGCCGGGGGCGGCGATGATCTTGACGAGGAAACCGGCGTGGAACGATTCGAGGGGCATGGTCGCCTTGTCGGTCTCGACCTCGGCGATGGCCTCGCCCTCCTTCACGGCGTCGCCTTCCTGCTTCAGCCACTTGGCCAGGGTCCCCTCGGTCATCGAGGGGGAGAGGAGCGGCATCGTCACTTCCTTCAGCGTGGCGGGGAGCGCGGGGGCGGGGGTTGCCGCAGGAGCCGCAGCGGGCGTGGGAGCGGTGGGAGCGGCAGCGGGAGCCGACTTCGGCGCGTCGGCGATTTTCTCATCCTTCGACTTGGCGATGTAGGCCAGGACGGTATTGATCGGGACCTTCGCCCCGGCGTTGGCGGTGATCTTGACGAGGAAGCCGGAATCGAACGATTCGAGGGGCATGGTCGCCTTGTCGGTCTCGACCTCGGCGATGGCCTCGCCCTCCTTCACGGCGTCGCCTTCCTGCTTCAGCCATTTGACCAGGGTCCCTTCGGTCATCGAGGGGGAGAGGAGAGGCATCGTCACTTCTTTAGCCATAAGGAAAGGGGGGTAAGGGAAAAGGAAAGGGGGAGGACGGCCTCCCCAGGATTGCGATTGTCTATTGGAGGACGTCGTGGACGGCGGCGAGGATGCGCTCCTCGTTCGGCATCACGGCGGCTTCGAGTTTGCCGTTGTAGGGCTGGGGGACGTCGAGGCCGGTGATGCGGGTGATCGGGGCGTCGAGTTCGTCGAAGCACTTCCGCTGGATGTCGTAGGCGACCTGGGCGCCCCAGCCGCAGAAGGGCTTGTTCTCCTCGACGATGACGAGGCGGTGGGTCTTCGCGACCGAGGCGGCGACGAGTTCGAAGTCGTAAGGCTTGATCGTGCGGAGGTCGATCACCTCGGCCTCGATCCCTTCCTTCGCGAGGGTCTCGGCGGCTTCCATCGCGCGGTGCGTGGAGGCGCTGTTCCCGAGGAGGGTGATGGCGTCGCCCTCGCGGCGGATCTTCCCCTTGCCGATGGGGACGAGGAAATCGGTGTCGCTATCGGGCACTTCTCCTTTGAAGCCGTAGAGCTTCTCGTTCTCGATGAAGCAGACGGGGTTGTTCGAGCGGATCGCGGCCTTCAGGAGGCCCTTCGCGTCGTCGGGGAAGGCGGGGGTGATGACGGTGAGCGCGGGGACGCTGCCGTACCAGTTCTCCGGGGTGTGGGAGTGGGTGGCGCCGACCTGGAGGCCGCCGCCGGAGGAGCCGCGGAAGACGATGGGGACGGAGAACTGCCCGCCCGACATGTAGCGGATCTGCCCGGCGTTGTTCACGATCTGGTCGTAGGCGACGAGGGAGAAGCTCCACGTCATGTACTCGACGATGGGGCGCAGCCCGAGGGTGGCCGCGCCGATGGCGAGGCCGGTGAAGCCCGCTTCGCTGATCGGGGTGTCGATGATCCGCTTCGGGCCGAATTTCTTCAGGAGGCCTTGGCTGACCTTGTAGGCGCCGTCGTATTCGGCCACTTCCTCGCCGAGGAGGAAGACGCGCTCGTCGCGGGCCATTTCTTCGGCCATCGCCTGGTTGAGCGCCTCGCGCATCGTGATCGTTTGCATCGGAGAAAAAGAGAAAAGGACTAAAAATGGTTATAATTGCCGCGAGGGATTTCGGGGATCTGGTCCTCGGGGGTAAGCATGTCCTCGTAGAGGGTGTGGTGCTCGGGTTCCGGGCTGGCGTCGGCGTACTCGTAGGCTTCCTGGACCTGGGCCCGGATCTGCTCGTCGAGTTTGTCGAACCAGGCCTGGTCGGCGACCTTCGCGGCGAGGAGTTTCTGCTGGTAGAGGTGGATCGGGTCCTTCGCGAGGTGGGCTTCCAGCTCTTCCTTCGTCCGGTATTTGCCGGGGTCGGACATGGAGTGGCCGCGATAGCGGTAGGTCTTGATCTCCATGAGCGTCGGCTGGCTCTCGGAGCGGGCCAGCGCGACGGCCTCGGCGGTTTTGACTCGTACGTCGTCGAGGTCCATGCCGTCGGCCGTGATCCCGGCCATGTCGTAGCCGTGGGCACGGTTGACGAGGGGGAGGCCCGCCGAGGAGCGGGCGAGGCTGGTCCCCATCGACCATTCGTTGTTCTCGATAATATAGATGACGGGGAGCTTCCAGAGGGCGGCGAGGTTCAGCGCCTCGTGGAAGGGGCCCTGGTTCACTGCGCCGTCCCCCAGGTAGCAGAGGGTGACGCCGCCGGTGCCCTGGTACTTCTGGGCGAAGGCGATCCCGGCGCCCAGGGGGGTCTGCCCGCCGACGATGCCGTGGCCGCCGTAGAAGTTCTTTTCCTTCGAGAAGAAGTGCATCGAGCCGCCCTTGCCGCGGGAGCAGCCGGTGGCCTTGCCGAAGAGTTCGGCCATGAGGGGCTTGATCTCCATGCCGCGGGCGATGGCGTGGCCGTGGTCGCGGTAGGCGGTGATGACGGCATCCCGGGGTTCCAGGACGGAAATAGTGCCGACGCCGACGGCCTCCTCGCCGATGTAGAGGTGGCAGAAGCCCTTCACCTTCGACTGGGTGAAGGCCTGGCCCGCCTTTTCCTCGAAGCGGCGGATGAGGAGCATCTGCCGGTAGAGGTCGCGCTTCCCCTCGGGGGGAAGGTCGAGAACCGATTTCGCTACGGAGGGCATTTTGACGCTTTTGGTTCCGGCGGCAGACATAGTAGGGGGGATGATGGTGGCGACTATGGGGAAGGTTGTTTTCCTTTTCAAGTACCTCTGCCCTGGAACCGCATTTTTTGTTCCAGTCTCCGCCTCTTTTGTCGAAGATGGCACGATTTTTTGCAATCGTCACCCTCCCGACGCCCCGCCACTATCGGAGACGCCATGCTCCCCCTCCTGAAAACCGCCGTTCCCGGGCCGGAATCGCGCCGTCTGGCCGCCGCGCTGGCGCGGGTCGAGTCCCGGAACATCACCTTTCTCTCCGAGGGGTTCCCGGTCTTCTGGGATCGGGCGGAGGGGGCCGCCGTCTGGGACGTCGACGGGAACCGGTTCCTCGACCTCACCTCGGGCTTCGGCGTGGCGGGGCTGGGCTACGGGGAGAAAACCCTCGTCGCCGCCGTCGCCGACCAGGCCGGGAAGCTCCTCCACGGCATGGGGGACGTCCATCCGACGGCGTTGAAGGCCGAACTGTGCGCCGAACTCTCCCGCCTCACCTTCGAAGCGTGGGGCGCGGGGCCGGGGAAGGTGATCCTGGGCTGTACGGGGGCCGAGGCGGTCGAGGCGGCGCTGAAGACGGCGGCCCTGGCGACGGGGAAGCGGGGCGTCCTCGCCTTCCGCAACGGCTACCACGGCCTCGGCTACGGGGCGTTGACGGTGACCGGGTCCGATTTCTTCCGCGCCCCCTTCGCGGGGCAGTTGGCCGACTTCGCCCACTTCGTCCCCTACCCTGACGCCGGGACCGATCCGGTGACCTATGCCGAGGCGCTGGCGCTCCATTTCGGCTCCTTCGCCCATCCTATTGGCGCGATTGGGGCCATCGTGGTCGAGCCGATCCAGGGGCGCGGCGGGCAGAACATCCCGCCCGCGTGGTTCCTCCCCCTCCTGCGGCGGCTGGCCGACGGGGCGGGCGCGGTCCTCATCTTCGACGAAATCTTTACCGGTTGGTACCGGACGGGGCGCCGCTTCGCTTGCGATTACGATGGCGTGGTCCCGGACCTGGTCTGCCTGGGCAAGGCCCTGACGGGCGGCTTCCCCCTCTCCGCCTGCGTCGGGAAGGCGGCGGTGATCGACGCGTGGCCGAAGTCGACCGGCGAGGCCCTTCACACCAGCACCTACCTCGGCAACCCCCTCGGCTGCCGGATGGCGCTCGAATCGTTGCGGCTGCTGGAAGAGCCGGGCCTGGGTGAGACCGTGGCAAGGAAGGGGGAAGTCCTCCTCGCCGCGTTGCGGGAGTTGGAGGCCAAAGAGATCGGCTTCGCCCGCGCCCGGGGCCGGGGGCTGATGGCCGGGATCGACGTCATCGACCAGGAAGGAAATCCCGATCCCGCCCGCGCCGGGGCGATTGTCGAAGGGATGCTGGCCGAGGGGGTGATCCTGCTTTCCGACGGGCCGGAGCGGAACACCCTCGCCTTCACTCCGCCGTTCGTTCTGGGGGAGGAGGAGTTGAGATGGGCGGTGGGGCGGCTCAATGCGTGGGGAGAATCCTCTTCCCGTAGTGATTCCTCCCAAGGAGGTTAG
>CAISZB010000545.1 GCA_903889845.1 uncultured Verrucomicrobium sp.
GAAGTGGATCGACTGCAACATCGGTTCCCGCCTCACGATGAAGTATCCCGGCGTCGTCATGAAGGGCCGCCGCGCCCGCGGCGAGGTCATCAGCATCGCCCTGGCGAACAACGGCCAGCACCAGGACACCGGCGCGAAGATGATCCACGCCGCCGACGACACCACCAGCTCCATCGTCGCGAAGAGCATCAGCGTCGGCCAGGGCCGCTCCAGCTACCGGGGGCAGGTCCACATCCCCTCGCACCTCAAGGGGTGCAAGAACAACACGGAGTGCGACGCCCTCCTCATCAACACCAACTCCCGGACCGACACCTACCCCGCGATCACGATCAAGGGGAACGCCAACTCCGTCCAGCACGAGGCCAGCGTCAGCAAGGTCAGTGCGGAGCAGATCTTCTACATGCAGCAGCGCGGCCTCTCCGAGGCGGCGGCGATGAGCCTTTCCGTCAACGGCTTCGTCAACGACCTCGTCCGCCAGTTCCCGCTGGAGTACAGCGTCGAACTCAAGCGCCTCATCGAACTGGAGATGGAAGGCTCCGTCGGCTAAAAAATCCCCTTCCTTCCTTTCGAACCATGTCTCAGACCGCCACCGAACCCTGCGGGGCCTCCGACCAGACCGCCCCGCGCCGTCCCCAACCGATCACCTCCGCCCCCGATTTCGAGGCCTCCGCCGTCGCCGGTCTGCCCCAATGGTGGCGCGCCGGGCAGCAGGAAGCCTGGAGCCGCTTCGCCGCCCTTCCCATGCCGAAGCGGAAGGACGAATCGTGGCGCTTCGCCGACGTCACGAAAATCACCCAGGCCGTCCTCGACGGCTACCAGGCCGGTCTCCCCCTCTCCGACGCCGCCCGGAAGGAAGCCAAGGACCGCCTCCTCGCCCATGCCGCCAAGTCGAAGGCCCTCGCCGGACTCGCCTACGCGAACGACGAACGGGTTTTCTTCCGTGCCCTACCCGAGGAATGGACCGCGAAGGGCGTCCTCTTCCTCCCCCTCTCCGAGGCGCTGAAGCACCACGCCGCCCTCGTCGAAAAATACTTCATGACCCACCCGACGACGCTGGGCGGGGCGAAGTTCGAGGCCCTCCACCGCGCCTGGTGCGGCCAGCACCTCGGCGGCGCGTTTCTCTACGTCCCGAAGGGCGTCGAGCTGCCCGGGCCCGTCGAGGTCTTCCACTGGATCGGCGAGAAGAACGCCGCCATCTTCCCCCACACCCTCGTCGTCGCCGAGGCCCACAGCCGGGTCGAGATCGTCGTCCGCTACGGCTCCCTGAGCCAGGCGCAGGGTGGTTTCTGCGCCTCCTCCGTCGATCTCCACGCCGGTGCGGGGGCGAAGGTCCGCCACATCGCCTCCCAGGACTTCGAGGAGAGCGTCCTCTCCTTCCAGACCGGCTCCACCGCCGTGGAGCGGGACGGTGCCGCCCTCAGCTTCGCCCTCAACCTCGGCGGGGCCTACTCCCGCGTCGAGAACAAGAGCCGGATGCTCGGCGCCGGGAGCCGCAGCGACATGCTCTCCCTCACCGCCGCCACCGGGACGCAGATCTTCGACCAGCGCACCTACCAGGAGCACGTGGCCGACCACACCACCAGCGACCTCCTCTACAAGAACGCCCTCTCCGACACCGCCCGCACCATCTTCGCCGGGATGATCTCCGTCGATCCCGGTGCGCAGCAGACCGACGCCTACCAGAGCAACCCGAACCTCCTCCTCTCCGACACCGCGGAAGCGAACTCCCTCCCCGGCCTGGAGATCCAGGCCAACGACGTCCGCTGCACCCACGGCTCGACCGGCGGCCCCATCCGGGGGGAGGAAATGTTCTACATGGCCCAGCGCGGCATCCCCCTCGCCGTCGCCCGCCGCCTCTTCGTCCTCGGATTCTTCGACGAAGTCCTGGAGCGCCTCGGCGACGCGGCCCTCTCCGAGGAACTGCACGAACTCGTCGTCGCCAAGTACGACCGGGCCTGGCCCCAATCCAAATAGGGCCAAAAATAGCGCCAAATAAGCCATGAGCGAAAACAAGATCACTCTCTCCCGCGCCGTCCAGGCGGTGAAGATCCCCAGCGGCGACCCCTTCGAGCTGCCCGCGGGCGGCACCGTCGTCATCACCCAGTCCCTCGGAGGCTCCTACACCGTCCTCTACGCCGACGCCTACCTCGTCCGCATCGACGCGAAGGACGGC
>CAISZB010000546.1 GCA_903889845.1 uncultured Verrucomicrobium sp.
CTCGACAAGAAGGTCGACGAGAACGTCGACCTCTACGTCAACGGGAAGCTGATCGGGCGCGGGGAAGTCGTCGTCGTCGACGAGTCCCTCGGCATCAAGATCACCGAGGTCTTCAAGCAGGCGATGGGGGCGCGCTAGGGAGGTTTCCCTCCCCCCGCATCCCCGATGTCCTTCCCTTCCATGAGTGCGGTCTGGCTCCTCGGCGCGGCGGCGGAGCCCGCGGTGTCCCACCTCGCCTGGTGGCGCTTCGCCCTCCTGGGACTCCTTTTCGCGGCCCTCCTCGGGATCTGGTTCTTCCTCAACCGGAGCCGCTTCAGCCTCGGCAACCTCCGCTCCTTCGGCGCCCCCGGGCGCGGAAAGATCGAGGTGAAGGACCAGCGCTGGCTCTCCTCCCGCATCGCCGTCGCCCTCGTCGAGGTCGACGGGCAGCGCTTCCTCCTGGCCCACGGCCCCGACGCCGTCGCCTGGCAGCCTCTTCCTCCTTCCTCCCCTTCCGCCTCATGAGTGCCGCCCCCTCCTTCGCCTCCCGGCTCCGCCGCTCCCGCTTCCTGCGCTTCGCCGCCTGGGGGAGTCTCGGCGGCATGGCCCTCCTCCTCCTGTGCTGGCTCGGCCTCACGGCGGCGGCCTCCGCCGCGCCCCCCCCCAGCAACGACATCCTCAACGTCACCATCAACAACGGACCGGGCGGGACGAACCTGAGCATGCCGCTCCAGATCCTGGTGATGTTCACCGTGCTGAGCATCGCCCCCGGCATCGTCATCATGACGACGTGCTTCGTCCGGATCATCATCGTCCTCTCCTTCCTGCGGAATGCGCTGACCCTCCAGACGCCGCCGAACCAGGTCCTCCTCTCCCTCGCGATGTTCCTCACCTTCTTCATCATGCAGCCGACGTGGAAGAAGGTCGTCGACGACGCCGTGACCCCGATGCGGGACAACAAGATCACCCTCGAACAGGGGATCGACCGGGCCGAGGCCCCGCTCAAGACCTTCATGCTCAAATACGCCGGGGAACAGGACCTGCGCCTCTTCATCAGCATGTCCCCGGAGCCGATCGAACTGACCACGCCCGACGCCCTGCCCATCCAGATCATCATCCCGGCCTTCATGCTCTCCGAGCTGAAGCGGGGCTTCGAGATGGGCCTCATGATCCTGCTTCCCTTCCTGGTGATCGACATGGTCGTCGCCTCGATCCTGATGGCCCTGGGCATGATGATGCTCCCGCCGTCCACCGTCTCCCTGCCGATCAAGCTGATGGTCTTCGTCCTCGTCGATGGCTGGACCCTGCTGGTCCGGTCCCTCGTCGACAGCTTCAAGGTTGCTTCGTGACCCACCGATGAACCCCTCCTTCAACGTCGACGCCGCCCTGGAGATCATCCGGCTCTGCCTGTGGGAGGGGATCTACATCTCCGCGCCGCTGATCGTGGGGGCGCTCGTCATCGGCCTCGTCGTCAGCATCCTCCAGACGATCACCACCATCCAGGAGGCGACCCTCTCCTTCGTCCCGAAGCTCCTGTGGGCCGTCGGCGGCACCTGGTTCTTCGCCCCCTACATGCTGGCCCACCTCACCCAGCTCACCAGCACCTTCTTCCAGCGGGCGGCCGAGATCGCCAAGTAGCGAAAGGGTAGGGGAGCAAAGGTTATGCACCTCTTCATCGATCCCGTCGCCCTGTGGCTCGTCGCCGCCCGGTTCTCGGGATGGATGCTGCTGAGCCCCGGCTTCACGGAGATCAACACGCCCCGGGTCACCCGGGCCGCCCTCATCCTCTGGCTCAGCTACCTCCTCCTCCCCCTCGTCGGGCCGATCGAGGCCCCGATGGGGAGTATCCCCGACGTCGTCGTCGCCGTCCTCGGGGAATTCGTCATCGGCGCCGGCTACGGGCTGATGCTGCGGCTGATCTTCTCCGCCGTCCAGTTCGGCGGCATCCTCATCGACAGCGAGCTGAGCTACCTCTATGCCCAGCAGGTGAACCCCTTCGTGCCGCTGAGCGGGGGCATCTTCGGGCGCCTCTTCCTCCTGCTGGCGATCCTCGACTTCTGGCTCTTCGACTACTTCCGGGTCGTCCTCTACGCGCTGAAGGAGAGCTTCGTCCTGGTCCCCGTCGGGGCGATCGGCGGGGCGCTCTTCGACATCGGCCTGCTGGTGAAGATGTCGTCGAACCTCTTCGTCGGGGGGCTGATGATCGCCGCCCCGATCATGGCGCTGATGTTCTTCGTCACGATTTCCGTCGGCTTCCTGGCCCGGACCGTCCAGGGGCTCAGCCTCTTCTCGGAAAGCTTCAGCCTGCGGATCGTCATCGGCCTGATCGGCGTCACGGTCCTCCTCCCCCTCCTGTTCCTCCTCATCCGGATCGAGATGGAGAAGATCCTCCCGATGTCGTCCCAGTACTTCAAGTTCGCTTTGCCGTAAGCCATGCCCGACGACCAAAACAAACCGTTGCCGGCGTCGGCGAAGAAGCGGCGGGAACTGCGCTCCAAGGGGTCCGTCGTCCGCAGCCACGACCTCGTGACGGCCGTGGTCATCGGGGTGACCCTCTTCGGGCTGATGTACTTCGGCGGGCACCTGGGGACCGGCTTCGCCCAATTCATGCAGCAGTGCTTCCAGGAGGCGGGCAAGCCGGCGGGGGACGAGACGGTGACCGGCATCATCCGGCCCCTGCTTACCGGGTCGATCGTCCTCACCCTGATCCTCTTTTGCGGGGCGCTCTCCTTCTCCGCGATCCTGTCGAACCTCGTCCAGACGGGGCCGATGTTCGTCCCGCCCCAGTTGGAGCAGGGGATCAGCCGCCTCAGCCCCCTCACGGGGCTCAAGATGATCTTCTCGATCCGCCGCCTCATCTTCTCCGGCCTCGCGATGATCAAGCTCTTCATCATCGTCGCCTTCGCCTACGCGGCGGTGCGCGAGCTGTGGAACGCCCCCGTCTTCAGCCGCCCCGTCAACGTCTCCGAACTCGGCGCCTTCTTCCGGCAGGCGGCGTGGGCGGTCGGATGGCGGGTGCTCGTCGCCCTCCTCATCCTGGCCACCGTCGACTACCTCTACCAGCGGTGGCAATACGAGAAGGACAACCGGATGACCCTCCAGGAACTGAAGGACGAGCTGCGCCAGTCCGAAGGCTCGACCGAGGTGAAGACGAAGCAGCGGGGGATGATGCGGAAGATGCGCTCCCTGCGGCGGCAGCTGGAGGACATGAGCGCCGCGACCATCGTCGTGACGAACCCGACCCACTACGCCGTGGCCCTCCGCTACGTCCGCGGGGAGACCGACGCCCCGATGGTCCTGGCAAAGGGAACCCGGCGGAACGCCCTGGCGATCAAGGAGCGGGCGGCGCAGCTGGGCATCCCGACGATGGAGAACGTCTCCCTGGCCCGGGGCCTCTACAAGCACGCCGAGGTGGGGGAGGCCATCCCGCCGCTTTATTTCCAGGCGGTTGCACAAATCCTTGCCGATCTCTACCGTCGCGGGTACCGGGCGATGTTGGCCGAGAAGGATCAGGACAGCCCCATCGACCCGAAGAGAGACCTAATGTAATTTCGAGCGGCCATGGACAGCACCCTCATCAACCGTTTCATCCGGCGCGGCGACGTGATTTTCAGCGTCGCGCTGCTGGGTATCGTGCTGATCCTGGTGCTGCCGCTGGCCCCGTGGATGATCGACATCTTCCTGACGATGAGCATCTCGCTCTCGATCCTGATCATCCTCACGGTGGCCAACCTGAAGGAATCGACCGAGTTCTTCGTCTTCCCCACGGTCCTCCTCTTCACGACCCTCTTCCGCCTCGGCCTCAACGTGGCGACGACCCGCTCCATCCTCATCAACGCCGAGGCGGGGAACCTCATCTCGGCCTTCGGGGAATTCGGCGTCGCGGGGAACCCCGTCGTCGGCATGGTCGTCTTCATCATCCTGACGATCATCAACTTCATGGTCATCACGAAGGGCGCGGGCCGCGTGGCGGAGGTCTCCGCCCGGTTCACCTTGGACGCCATGCCGGGCAAGCAGATGGCGATCGACGCCGACCTCAACGCCGGGATCATCTCCGAGAAGGAGGCCCGGGAGCGGCGGCTGGGCATCCAGAAGGAAGCCAGCTTCTACGGCGCGATGGACGGCGCCAGCAAGTTCGTCAGCGGCGACGCCGTCGCCGGGATCATCATCACCCTCGTCAACCTCCTCGGCGGCTTCGCCATCGGCGTCCTCCAGAAGGGGATGACGGTCGAGGAATCGATCCAGCACTTCTCCCTCCTCAGCATCGGGGACGGCCTCGTCACGCAGATCCCGGCGCTGATCACCTCCGTCGCGGCCGGTATCCTCGTCACCCGGTCCAGCTCCGGCTCGGCCCTCGGGGACGATTTCTCCAAGCAGCTCTTCGCCAGCGCGAAGGTCATGATCACGACCGGGATCGCCCTCTGCGTCCTCGCCGTCTTCCCCGGCTTCCCGACGTGGCAGATGTTCGTCGTCGGCGCGGTCCTCTTCCTGATCGCCTACCTCCTGCCGAAGAACAAGGCGGAGGCGGAGAAGCTCCAGCAGGACCTCAAGTCGAAGGAGCAGAAGGAGAAGGAGGCGAAGGAAAAGGAACAGCGCCCCGACGCGATCCTGAAGCTCGACCCCCTGGCGCTGGAGATCGGCCTCGACCTCCTCCCCCTCGTCAACGGCAACGTGAAGGGGATGCTCGACCGCCTCAGCGTCCTCCGGCGCAGCCTTTCCCAGGACATGGGGATCATCGTCCCCTCGATCGCGGTGCGGGACAACCCGAGCCTCCCTTCGCACCAATACGCCTTCCTCCTCCGCGGCCACACCGTCGCCTCCGGGGACCTCTTCATGGGGCAGTTCCTGGCGATGGGCGTCGGCACCGCGCAGAAACCCCTCCGGGGCCGCTCGACGAAGGAGCCCGCCTTCGGCCTCCCCGCCACGTGGATCGTCGAGGCGGAGCGGCGCGAGGCGGAGCGCCTCGGCTACGCCGTCGTCGACCCGCTCTCCGTCCTCATCACCCACGTCAGCGAGACCCTCCGCCGCCACGCCGCCGACATCTTCTCCCGGCAGGACACCCAGAACCTCCTCGACACGATCAAGGAGACCCACGTCGCCCTCCTGGCGGAGATCAAGCTCCTGCAGATCAACGTCGGCCTGATCCACCGCGTCCTGCAAGGGTTGCTGCGGGAGGGGATCTCGATCCGGGAACTGCCCATCATCCTCGAAAAAATCTGCGACCAGGTCGCCTACACGAAGAATCCCGACGAGATCGTCGAGTCCTGCCGGAAGGTCCTCAGCCTCGAAATCTGCCGCCACCTGGAAGTCCAGGAGAACAAGCTTCTCTGCATCACGATGATGCCGGAGCTGGAGCAATTCGTCGCCAAGGGGATCCGGCAGAGCCAGCAGGAAATCTCCCTCGTCCTCGATCCCGGGATGGCCCGGCACCTCCACGAGCATCTCCAGAAGGGGATCCGGGAACTCTCCCGCCAGGGGCGCAACCCGCTCCTGCTCTGCTCCCCCCAGGTCCGCTTGGGGATAAAGCGCTTCTTTTCCGAGAGCTTCCCGCAGCTCCAGATCGCGGCCTACAACGAGATTTCGCCGAAGTACGACATCCAACCCGCCTACGCGATCCCGAATTTCGCCGCGGCCGCCCCACTCTAGGAGAACGAGGAGAATAAGATGGGAACGCACTTTTTACGGTTTTTTAAAACAGAGAATTGCCAGGCCGTTGATCCTGCGATATTCAGGGGAGGGGAGATTCCGCCATGTTCAAAGTCCTGACCGAAACCAAGCTCCCGCCGATGATCAACAAGGTCGTCGTCGTCTTCGGCCTGATCGGGATGCTCGTCGGCCTCTCCATCTGCTACGCCAATCACGAGGACCTGCCCTATTCCCTCCTCTTCGCCGCCCTCCTGGGGGCCTTCTTCGCCGGGGGGACGAAGTTCCTCGTCGTGAAGTTCCTCCGCGCCTGGATGGAAGGCAAACTGGAGCAGGCGGCGCGGGATCGGGAAGCGGCGAAACTCCGGGCCGAGGAGTTGAAGAAGGAAGAACACAAGGACGATCCCAAGCCTAAGAAATAGGCTCGCCTCCCATGGAATCGAATCCCTCCCCTCTTCCCCGCCGGGCCGCCGCGGTTCCCCCCGGACCGCCGCCCGTGAAGCGTACGGAGGAGGAGCGGGACGCACTGGTCCGGTCCCTCCTGCCGCTGGTGAACCATGTCGTCGCCCGGATGGGGCTCTACCTGCCGCCCCACATCTCCCAGGACGACCTGATCAGCGCCGGTGTGATGGGCCTCCTCGACGCCGTCGATCGCTACGATCCGACGCGCGGCACCACCCTCAAGACCTACTGCTCCTTCCGCATCCGGGGCCAGATCCTCGACGAGCTCCGCCGCCTCGACTGGGTCCCCCGTTCTGTCCACAAGGACGCCCGGACCCTGGAGGCGGCCCAGGAGGCCGTCGCACAGCGCCTGGGCCGCGAGCCGACGGAGGCCGAATTGGCGAAGGAGATGGGCATGGGCGTCCAGGAACTCCTGGAGATGCTCGACCGGATCCGCCCGGCCACCTACTTCTCCCTTCAGGAACCGGTCTTCAACAGCGACGAGGGCGACTCCCTCTCCCACGAGGACGTCGTTCCCGACCCGTCGGCGATGACTCCATTTGCAAGCTTGCTAAATGAGGAGGATAAGGCCATTTTACGCAGGACCATGGAAAAACTGCCCGTGCAGCAGCTCCATGTCCTGACCCTGTATTACATGGAAAATCTTCGCCTTAAGGACATCGCCGAGATTTTGAACATCACCGAATCCCGCGTTTCGCAGGTGCATACCTTGGCGATCACGCGGTTGCGCTCCACTTTCCTGAAGGAAAGAAAGCAGTAATCCGAGAGCGGGAAAGAGACGTATGCTGTTGCTAGCCGGTTGGGGTATTGTTTTCGGGTCGGTCTTGGGAGGCTTCATCTACAATGGGGGGCACCTCGAATCGCTGCTCCATCCCGGGGAATGGTTCATCATCATCGGCGTCGGCGTCGGCTACCTTGTCGGAGGCAGTCCCACCTCGGTCCTCAAGGCGGTGGTGGAGAAAGTGAAGCAGGCCACCGGCGCTCCGCCCTATCCGCAGCAGCGCTACCTCGACCTCAGCAAGGGGCTCTACGAGCTCTTCATGATCGCGCGGGAGCAGGGCGTCGTCGGCATCGAGGAACACGTCCTCAACCCCGCCTCCAGCCCCATCTTCTCGAAGTACCCCGCCTTCCTCGCCGACCACCACGCCATCGCCTTCCTCCAGGACGCCCTGCGTCCCCTCATCGAAGGCCGGATGAAGCCGGAACAGCTCCGCGTCTCCCTCTTCGAGGAGATCGAGAAGATCAAGCACCACCAGCTCGGGCCGCTGATCATCCTCAACAAGGTTGCCGACGCGCTCCCGGGCGTCGGCATCGTCGCGGCCGTGCTCGGCATCGTCGTCACCATGGGCTTCCTCTCGGGCGAGAAGGCGGTCATCGGCGAGAAAGTCGCCTCCGCGCTCGTCGGCACCTTCCTCGGCCTCCTCCTCAGCTACGGCCTGATGCAGCCGATGATCGTGAAGATCGAGTTCATCAACGAGGACGAGGTCGCCTACTACCAGGTCATGTGCAACATGATCGTGAGCTACGCCAACGGTTCCCCGCCCATCATGGCCGCCGAAGCCGGGCGCAAATCCTTCCCCCCCGACCGCCAGCCCGTGAGCGAGGCGTTCGAGACCGAACTCAAAGCCCTCAAGCGTCCCGCCTAGCCCCTGGGGCTGGCGCCGGTACGATCTAGGAGAAACGACGATGGCTGGCGGACACGGCGGCGGAAGCTGGAAGGTCGCCTATGCGGACTTCATGACCTCGATGTTCGCCCTCTTCCTGTGCCTCTGGATCATGGGCGCCGACGAGGAGACGAAGCGCGCCATCGAGGACTATTTCCAGGGTCGCAAGACGAACATCCACGCCGGCCAGAAGGCGATCCTCCAGAAGGAAGTCACCCAGGAATACAAGGCGATCCCCCAGGACCACGCCAGCAAGGAGATGGTCTCCATCAACCCCCTCCAGCAGGCCGTCGAGGAGATCCGCAAGCAGCTCAGCAACAGCAGCGAGGTGGGGGACGACCAGATCCGCTTCGACTACACCGCCGACGGCGTCCGCATCACGATGGTCGACAAGGCGAAGAAGCCCTTCTTCGAGCCGAATTCCTCCAACCTTACCCCTTTCGGCCAGTTCGTCCTCCAGACCATCGGCTGGCAGATCGAGCGCCTCCCCGTCCAGGTCGAGATCGAGGGCCACACGGAGCGCAGCGAGGGGAATGCCGAGAACATCAAGGGTTGGCAGGTCTCCACGGAGCGGGCCATCTCCTCCGAGCAGGCCCTGGGCGAGAGCGGCGTGAAGGCGGAACAGTTCTTCCGGATCGCCGGGAAAGGCTCCTCCGACCCGATCGATCCGGCCAATCCCGGCGGTGAGGACAACCGGCGGATTGCGATTGTCCTCCGCCCCGGCGCAGGCGAAGATCCCGACAGCTTCCGCCAGAAAATGAAGGAGCAGGAATCGCCATGAACTTTCTCAATCCCGACGACCAGACGCGGATCAAGATCCGCAAGCCCCCCCCCGCCCCGGCCCCCGGGACGACGCCTGCCGCCGCCCCCGCCGCCGGGGCTCCCGGTGCGAAGCCGGGCGTGCCCCTTCCCGGCAAGGCCCCCCTCAAGCCAGGGATGAAGCCCGGTGCCCCGGGCGCACCCGGAGCGAAACCGGCGACCTCCGTCGTCGCCATCGTGAAGCAGAAGGCCCCGCCGAAGGTGCAGGTCCTCGAAGTCGCCCCCGGCGTGTTCGAAGTCCATTTTTCCTGCTCCTGCGGGGAGCAGTACCTCATTCGGTGCGAGTCGGCCGAAAAAGTGGGCGAAAATCCTGCGGAAAAATCTTCCGCGCCCCATTCTTCCCCTTGAGGAAAAAAACTCCCTTCCTGGGGAGGATTTTCTTGCCGTTCCGGTAAAAAGAAGGAGCCCTTCCCAGAGGTTCCTCTCTTATGGGGGCCTGGGGGAGGGGAGAAAAAAGCCGTTCCGGCCTCCCCAAAGGAGACTTGGCACAAAGCGTGCAGAGTAGGGAGCTAAGATGGAAATCGGCCTCTATGAAGCAGTCAGCGGGATGAAGGCCCAGTCCTCCCTGCAAGACATCATCTCGGCCAACCTGGCCCGGATGAGCCAGCCGGGGAACAAGCGCTCCATCGTCGCCTTCGAGATTCCCTCCGATTCGGGCCTCCAGAAGGACGGCTCGACGCCCGGCTCCCTCCGGCGCCTGGGGATGAAGGCCGCCCCGCTCCAGTCCCGCACCGTCACCGACTTCACCCCCGCCCCCGTCGAGCGGACGGGCGGCCCCCTCGACTTCGGCATCGTCGGGGACGGGTTCTTCAAGGTGCGCGAGCAGGACGGCACGATCTCCTACACCCGGGACGGCCAGTTCCACCTCACCAACGAGGGGAAGCTGGTCACCATCGACGGGGCCGCCGTCCTGGGCGACGGCGACGCGCCGCTGACGATCCCGGCCAAGGAAGCCGCCACCCTGAAGATCGACACCGACGGTACCGCCACCACCACCGACGGGAAGAAGACGAACAAGGCCGGGACCCTCTCCCTCGCCCACTTCGACGAGCCCCGGAAGAACCTCTACCTCGGCGCGCCGAACGGCCGCTACGTGGCCACCGCCGGGACCGCGCCCGACGAGATCAAGAAGGGCCTGGGCAAGGATTCCTCGATCCTCCAGGGCGCCCTCGAATCGTCGAACGCCAGCTCCATTACCGAGATGGTCGGCCTCGTCAACGTCGTCCGCGCCTACGAGGCGAGCCAGAAGCTCACCGTGGCGGAAGACACCCTCAGCGGGGACATGGTCCGCGCCCTCAACAGCACCTCCGGTTAATCAGCCGATCCGAATCCTTTTCCACTAACCCGAAAGACCCAAGCCCATGATCCGCTCCCTCTACTCCGCCGCCAGCGGGATGCTCGCGCAGCAGACGAACATCGACGTCATCGCGAACAATCTTGCGAACGTGAACACGACCGGTTTCAAGGGCTCCACGCCCCAGTTCGAGGACCTGCTCTACGACACGCAGAAGCAGCCGGGCACGACCCTGGGCTCCGGGGAAAAGACGCCGGACAGCCTCGCCGTCGGCTACGGCACGAAGGTCGTCTCCACCGCCCGGGACTTCACCCAGGGCGAGTTCGTCGCGGGCGACGCCCAATACAGCCTCGCGATCAGCGGGCGCGGTTTCTTCAAGGTCCTGATGGCCGACGGCTCCGGCACGAACGCCTACACCCGCGCGGGCAACTTCACCCTCAACGCCAACGGGGAGATCGTGACCCAG
>CAISZB010000547.1 GCA_903889845.1 uncultured Verrucomicrobium sp.
AGGTGATGCAGACGGGGAGGCCGGGGACGTGGAACATCTTCCGCAGCTCCTCGCGGACCTTCGTCTCCTCCTCGTTCGAGCCATCCTCGCCGATCGCCGTGTTGTGGGAAAAGACGTTGAAGGCAATCTGATGCGGGAAGACACTGCGGGTCAGCGGCTCCCCGGCGGCATACTGCTTCACCTGGGATTCCAGCTCCGCCATCGCCTGCGCCCCGGCGCCGCTCGCCGACTGGTAGGTGGAGACGACGATCCGCTTGATCCCGGCCCGCTGGTGAAGGGGCCAGATCGCGGTGCCCAGGATCGCGGCGGTGCAATTCGGATTCGCGACGATCCCCTTGTGGAGCTTCAGGTCACCCGGATTGATCTCCGGGACGACGAGGGGGACTTCCGGCGACATCCGGTAGGCGGAGGAGTTGTCGATGACGACGGCCCCGGCCTTCACCGCGGCGGGGGCGAACTCGCGCGAGCGGGTCGCCCCGGCGCTGAAGATGACGAAGTCGAGCCCGGCAAAGGCGTCCTGGGAGAGGGGCAGCAGCGGGACCGGGGTCCCCTTGAAGGGCAGGGTCTTGCCGACCGAGCGGGCCGACGCGAAGAGGCGCAGTTCCCCGACGGGGAACTTCCGGCTCTCGAGCAATTCCAACGCAACCTGACCGACGGCGCCCGTGGCGCCGACGATACCGACACGATATTCCTTCATTTCTCTCTCTTTTATACCGACTTCGACCCGGCCCGGCTTCCGGTCGCGGAACCCTCGTGCCGCGACCCGAAATCGTGAAAAAACCTACAAAGCCTGAAGTTTCTTTATTAGCGGCTCGTCGGCGGGAGGAAAGCGAAAGTTCCCGAGCTCCGCCGGAAGGACCCACTTCCAGGCCGCCACGTCGATCGCCTGGATCTCGCCGCGCACGATGCGGGCTTCGAGGAAGCAGAGCTTCACCTCCCCGCCCGGATACTTGTGGCGAATCGTCGCATAAAGCCGCCCGACGGCGACCTCGACGCCGATTTCCTCCCGCAATTCCCGCCGCAGGGCCTCGGGATACCCCTCGCCCCGCTCCAGCTTGCCGCCGGGAAATTCCCAGAAGCCGCCGAGGCTGTCCTCGGCCTTGCGCTGGGTGATCAGGATGCGCTCCCCGCTGCGGACGATCCCGGCAGCAACCCGCAGCGGCCCGCGACGAGCATGGAGACGCTGCCTCCCCTGCCGGGCGGGGCGGCGGGATTGGGGCGGAGGCTGGGGAGAGGAGGGATTGCCCCCCTGAAACGAGTCAGGGGGAGTCCCCCGCCCCGCCCCTTCCGGGTCGGGTGACGAAGGATTCCCCCTGTTCATGAAGCGGCTTCGGTAAGCCTTAGAGGTTCGCGACCTTCTTCCAATCCTCAAGGAACTTCTTGAGACCGGCGTCGGTCAGCGGATGCTGGACGACCTGCTTCAGGACGGAGAACGGCGCCGTGATGACGTCGCTGCCGATCTTCGCCGCTTCCAGGAAGTGGAACGGCCCGCGGGCCGACGCGGTGAGGATCTGGGTCTCGAAGCCGTAGTTGTCATAGATCAGCCGGATGTCGCGGATGACCTGGAGACCGTCCTGGCTGATGTCGTCCAGGCGGCCGACGAAGGGGCTGATGTAGGTCGCCCCGGCCTTGGCGGCGAGGAGGGCCTGGTTCGCGCTGAAGCAGAGCGTGACGTTCGTCTTGATGCCCTCGGCGGTGAACCGCTTCACGGCCTTGAGGCCCTCGGGGATGAGGGGGACCTTCACGACGATGTTCTTGTGCCAGGAGGCCAATTCCTTGCCCTCCTTGTACATCTCGTCGGCCGTGAGGCTGACGACTTCGGCACTGATCGGGCCGTCGACGATCTGGGTGATCTCCGTGATGAGCTGCTTGAACGGCTTCCCGGCCTTCGCGGCCAGGGAGGGGTTCGTGGTCACCCCGTCAATGAGACCCCAGTCATTGGCCTCCTTGATTTCGGTCGTGTCGCCTGTATCGATGAAAATCTTCATAGGGCCGCTATTGTTAAGCGTGACAACGACGATTGACAAACCTCAATTACGGAATAATTACGACTCTGGTCCCATGACAGCGCGCCCCCCCTTTTCTCCCTTCCTGTGGGGAGTCGCGACTTCCTCCGACCAGCACGAGGGGGGACTCAACGGTCCCGGCGAGCCCCAAAACAACTGGTCCTGGTCGGAGCGGGAAGGAAAAGTCGAGGCCATCGGCCCCGCCG
>CAISZB010000548.1 GCA_903889845.1 uncultured Verrucomicrobium sp.
CTACAACGTGCGTCCGTCGCGACCCACCCGGGTCCGCTTCCCGGTCCCGAAGGGCCGCATTACAACTCCGCAACCCCGAGCGTCTTCAGCAACCGATCCAACTCATCCGCCGAGAAATACTCCACGATGATCTTCCCCGTCTGGTTCGTTCCGACGAGGCGGACGCGGGTGCCCATGGCGCGCTGGAGCCGCTTCTCCAGGTCGGCCCACGCGGCCTCGCTGACGGGGGTGGGCTTGGCTCCCGCCTTCTTCGTGGAGGAACCGGGCTTCGTCACGCGGAGCGATTCGACCAGTTTCTCCGTCGCGCGGACGGTGAGGTTGTCCTTCAGGACCAGGGCGGCGACTTTCGCCTGGGTCTCCTTGTCGGAGAGGCCCAGGATGACCTTCGCGTGGCCGACGCTGAGCCGCCCGGCGGAGATCCACCCGCGCAGGTCCTCGGAAAGGGTGAGGAGGCGCAGCGCGTTCGCCACGTTCGCGCGGCTCTTGCCCACGCGCTGGGCGACCTGCTCCTGCGTGAGGCGGAATTGATTGATGAGGAGGGCGTAGGCCTCGGCCTCCTCGATGGGGCTGAGGTCGGCCCGCTGCAGGTTCTCGATCAGGGCCAGTTCCAGCACCTCCCGGTCGCTGGCCTGGCGGACGATGACCGGGGCCTCCTTCAGGCCCGCCGCCTGCGAGGCGCGCCAGCGGCGTTCCCCGGCGATCAGCTCATACCGGCCCCCGACGAGGCGGACGACGAGGGGCTGGATGACCCCCTTCTCCTTCACCGACTCGACCAGTTCGGTCAGCTGCTCCGGGTGGAACGTCTTCCGGGGCTGGAAGGGGCTGGGGACGATCTGCTCCAGGGGGATGCGGCGGACCGTCTCCCCCTTCTCGAATTGGGGTTGGGGGGAGGCCAGGCCTTGTGCGCCTGTGCCGATGAGGGCGCTCAAACCGCGCCCGAGTCCTTTGCCTGCCATACTGGGCGCCAGCCTACAGCCTCGCGGGAGGCGATCAATACGCAAAGATGCCGGACCCGAAGGAAGTCCCGTCGGGCCAGAGCATGAAGCAGTGCCCCTCGGGATCGTCCGTGGGGTCGTCGAAAGAGAGGCAGCAGAGGTCGCCTTCGCCCCCGGGGGTAACGGTCAGGACGTGCTGGACGATGCCCGGCTGGTAACTGGAAGGGCAGGGAATGCCCAGGGAGGCCTGGATGCCCTGCATGTCGGCCTCGATCAAATCGTGGAGGGCGGCGAGGCCCTTGCCGGTGTCGATGAAGATGAAGCCGTCGGCATTCTGGATGTCGCAGGAATGGATCGCGTCGCCCGGCTTCAGGTCGGCGGGGAGGACGGCCCGCCCGTCCTGCAGACGGACGCGCTGGGTGGGGGCCAGGTCGTAGACGCCGTGCGTCGTCCGCAGCTGGACCGTCGGCCCCCGCCCCTCGAAGCGGAGGGAGGCGGTCTTCGCCCGGACGCGCCCCTCGCTCGGCTCATAGCTCAGGGCGACGAACGGGGCGCCGTTCTGCAACTGCTTCGCAAAGACCGAGCCCATCTCCATGTAAAGGCGGGCGGTAGCGGGGAGACGGGTCGTGCTGAGGCGGAGGGTCGTGGACATAAAGAGAGTGGCCAAAAAAAGCAGTTTTTATTCCATTTACGTAAAACGCCCTATTTTTTGAAAGAGCAAGGGGGGAGATGGCGCTACGCTTAAGTCTCCCATATCGGAAGAGTCAAGTAAACTCATTCGCCATTTTTTATCCCTTAGCGAAAAGCGCTTACTGCTTTTCAAGCCTTCACTCAGACTGCCATGATGCCGGGGTGAGTGCCCCCTTCGTCGCCCGTCACTACCGGACGGGGGAATTGATTTCCGTCAGCGTCGAGGCTGGACGCTACGCCGCCATCGCCCCCTACACCGGAAGGGACGACCCGGCCCGGTTCCCCACGATCGCCCCCGGCCTCGTCGACCTCCAGGTGAACGGCTTTGCCGGGAGCGATTTTAACCGAGCCGAAGGTCTGACGCCGGAAGCCTGGGAACGGGCTTGCCGCGCCCTCCTGGGAGACGGCTGCACCGCCTTTCTGGCGACGGTAATCACCCACTCCGCCGCGGAGACCGAGGCCCTCCTCGCCCTCCTCGCCGCACGGATCGCCGAGGCCCCGTTCAACTGCATCGGCATCCACCTGGAAGGCCCTTTCCTCAACCCTGACGCCGGGACCCGCGGCGCGCACGACCCGAACCGGATGATCCCCGCCGACGAGGCCCTCTTCATCCGCTGGCAAGCCGTCGCCGGGGGCCATATCCGCCGGATCACCCTCGCGCCGGAGATCGCGCCGGAGGCCTCCCTCCCCTTCATCCGCGCCCGCGTCGCGGAAGGCGTCCGCATCTCCATCGGACACTCCGCGGCGATGGGGGAGACCCTCCGCGAGGCCGTCGCGGCGGGGGCCTCCTGCTGGACCCACCTGGGCAACGCCGTTCCCCGGCAGGTCGACAAATTCGAGAACGTCATCCTCCACGCCCTGGCGGAGGATCGATTGGCCGTCTCCCTGATCCCCGACGGGCAGCACATTCCCCCCCACGCCTTCCGCGCCCTGGCGCGGGCGTTGGGGCCGAGGCTCCACCTCACGACCGATGCGATGGCGGGGGCCGGTATCCCCATGGAAACACGCCCGCCGACAGCGACCCTCGGCTACCAGACCGTCGAACTCGACAAAAAAGGGCGTGCTGTCCTTCCCGGATCGGGGCGATTGGCGGGTTCGACTCTCATCCCTTTCCCCGCCCCCTTTGTCGCCTCCGCTATTTCAGGACTGTCGCGGGCCGAATGCTGGGACGCCTTCTCCCTCCAACCTGCATCATGGATCGGCAACTCTCATGGTCTGGAGGTAGGAAATAGCGCCGATTTTGTCCTCTTTACCTCTCTTCCTCATTCCACCAATCCGCAGTTGGAGGGCATCAGCCAAGACGACTTTCAATTGCACGGCGAATCGTTCAAAGAGCGAACGTCGCACAGCACCCTCTGGATCACGAAGCAATGATCCGCCTCCTTCTCTTCTTCCTACTCCTGCCGTTCCTGTCTCAGGCCCAGGACCCCGTCCGCAGCAACACCGACGGCGTCCACCAGTTCCTCACCGTCCATCTCGCCTCCGGCACCTTCGCCGTCCACACATCCCGCCGCCCAGCGCCGATCCCGCCCCGGCCATCCTCCTCCTCTTCACCGACAAGGGCGGCTGGACCCTGTGGGACGACCGCGTCGGCGGCCACCTGGCGAAGCTCGGCTACTACGTCCTGGGCATCGACACCCCCCTCTACGCCTCGGCGAAGGGCGGCGACTACACGCCCGACGACTTCGCCGCCGACCTGGAGCGGATCGTCGAGGCCGCGCCCGACGCCTTCGTCGCGAAGGGCTGCCCCATCTTCCTCGTCGGCCGGGGCCTCGGCGCGATGGCCGCCCTGGGCGGGGCCGCCGTACCGCCGCCGCCCCCGCGCCTCGCCGGGGTCATCGTCACCGACGTCCTCCCCCGGGGCCGCTACGGCTACCACCTCCGGGACCGCGTCCCCTTCCTCTCCCCCGGTGGGGACGAGACCTTCTCCGCCGCCGAGGCCGCCGCGAAGCTCGGCAGCCTCCCCGTTGCCCACATCCATCCGGACGACGGCAAATTCGACGAGACCGCCTGGCTCGCCTCCGTGCGCGGCCCGAAGCGGCAGATCGATTATGCGCGTGGTCTGAAAAACTTCGGCGTCGCCACCGCCCCCTTCCTCCGCTCTCTCGACGCGAGCCTCGCCTGGCTCCTCTCCTGCCGAACCCTCACCAACGAGTTGAATAAGGATCTGCCGATGCCGGCGGCGCCGTAGCCGGGGTATGGCCCTTCAAGGCCGGCCTTAGGCCTGCCTTCCGCCCCTCTTCCTCCTCACGCCTTGAAAAACGACACTGCCCCCGCAACCGCGTCGAGGAGGCGGAGGACATCCTCCTCGTCGTTGTAGAGGTAAAAACTGGCCCGCGTCGTGGCGGGGACGCCCAGGCGATGCATGAGGGGCTGGGCGCAATGGTGCCCGGCGCGGAGGGCGACGCCTTTGCCGTTGGTGAAGTAGGCCATGTCGTGCGCGTGGACCGCCTCGGCGACGAAGGAGACGACACCGGTCCCCCGCTGTTCCGGGCCGACGACGCGGACGCCGGGGATCTTTCTCAACCCGTCGGCGGCCCGCTGGGCCAGGGCCAGGGAGTGGGCCTCGACGGCCTCCAGGCCGAGGTCGGAGAGGAAGTTGAAGGCCGCGCCCAGGCCGACGGCCTCGATGATGGGAGGGGTGCCCGCCTCGAAGCGGGCGGGCGGGGGCCGGTACGTGACGGCATCAAAGCGGACCTTCTCCACCATGCTTCCGCCCTGCTGCCACGGCGGCAGGTTCTCCATCAGGGAGAGCCGCCCGACGAGGAGGCCGACGCCGGTCGGGCCGCACGCCTTGTGGGCGGAGCAGGCGAGGAAGTCGCAGCCGATCGCCTCGATATCGACGGGGAGGTGGCCGACGCTCTGGGCGGCGTCGAGGAAGGTGGTGACGCCGTGCTTCCGGGCGGCGGCGCAGAGCCGGGCGGCGGGGGTGAGGAACCCGAGGACGTTCGAGGCGTGGGCGAAGGCGAAGAGCTTCGGCTTCCGCGCCAGCATCGCCTCCGCGGCGGCGAGGTCGAGGGCGGCGCCGTTCGCGGTGACGGGCACGTATTCGACCCGCGCCCCCTTCCGTTCCGCGAGGGCGCGCCAGGGGAGCATGTTGCTGTGGTGCTCCATCTCCGTGAGGAGGAGGGTGTCCCCGGCCTGCACGTGGGCCTCCCCCCAGGCGTAGGCGACGAGGTTGACCGACTCCGTCGTCCCCCGGGTGAAGATCGTCACGCGGTCGCTCCCCGCCCGGAGGAAGGCGGCGGCCCGCTCCCGCGCCGCCTCGTAGGCGACGGTGGCGTGCTCGCTCAGGTCGTAGACGCCCCGGTGGACGTTCGCGTACTCGTGCCGGGCGAAGGAGTCCATTCGGTCGAGGACGGCGCGGGGCTTCTGCGCGCTGGCGGCGCTGTCGAGGAAGGCGACGGGGCGGCCGTCCTTCCCCTGCGCGTCGAGGAAGGGGAAGGCGCTGCGCCAGACGGCGTTTTCGGAATAGGGGGTGCTCATGCGGGGAGGGGGATGTCGATGCCGGGAGGGGCGTGCCGCTTCCGCGTCGAGATCGAGACGAGGAGGAGGGTCCAGATCGTCACGGCGAGGAGGAAGAGGGGGAGCTGGAGGGGGACGGGAAGGGAATAGATCATCGCCGTCGTCGGGATCCAAAAGCACCAGTTGGAGACGACCAGGGGAGCGACCTCCCCGCCGATGAAGGCGGGTGTGAAGAGGACCCGCAGGGCGGAACTTCGATAGCCGCTGTTCTGCCAGTGGAAGGCGAGGGCCATGAGGGGGCAGGCGAGAAAAGCGGAATAGACGAATTGGTCGAAGGCGACCTTCTTGAGGGTCAGGAGGGGGCTGACCTCGGTGCCGAGGGTGGCGCCGAGGAAGAGGTAGACGTAGTCGGCGCCGACCCCCCCGAGGCCGATGAGGACGAAGCGGAAGGCCATCGCCTCCACGTTTTTCAGACCGAAGCGGCCCCGGTCGAGGAAGAGGACCCGGAAGGCCTCCGCGAGGACCCCGGCGCAGAGGCCCGAGGCGACGAAGGTGAAGAGGTGCCCCCCCTTCGCCTTCATGGCGGCGAGGGTCGTCAGGATTGCCGTCGAAGGCCAGTGAAGGTAGTAGCCGACGACAGTGAGGAGCATCACGAGCTGGATACAGAGGGCGGGGAAGAGATTCTCCCGGCCCGCGCGGAAGCCGACTCCGGCACCGCGGCGGAGGGAGGTGGCGAGGAGCGCGATCACAGCGTCAGGCCTGCCTTCATGCCTCGAACGAGGTGCCGCAGCCGCAGGTCGCCTTGGCGTTCGGGTTGCGGATGCGGAACCCGGCGGCGGTGAGGCCGTCCTCGAAGTCGATCTCCGAGCCGGTCAGGAAGACGAGGCTCTTCTCGTCAACGAAGAGCTGGACGCCGAACTGTTCCGAGGCGACGTCGCCCGGC
>CAISZB010000549.1 GCA_903889845.1 uncultured Verrucomicrobium sp.
GCGCTGCTCAGGTAGAGGTTGCGGGAGCTGAGGGCCAGGCCGTCCGGCTCGCGAACAATGGGGCAGACCACGATTTCGGCAGGAAGCCGAAGGTCGGCCACCATGCGGCGCAGAACGGCGACCTGGGCGGCGTCCTTCTGCCCGAAGAAGGCGCGATCAGCCTCAGTGGCGATCAGCAGCTTGGCGACGACGGTGGCGACGCCCCGGAAGTGGCCGGGCCGGGAGGCGCCGCAGCGGCCTTGGGAGAGGGTTTCCTCGACGACCCAGGTGCTGTGGTCGGGGGAGTAGAGGTTCGTGGGGGCGAAGAGGACATCGACGCCGAGGCGGCGGCAGAGGGCGGCGTCGGCGGCGCGGGGGCGGGGATATTTGGCCAGGTCTTCCTTCGGGCCGAACTGGGTCGGATTGACGTAGATGGAGACGACGACCCGGGCGGCCCGTTTCCGGGCTTGGCGGATCAGTTCGGCATGGCCTTCGTGCAAGGCGCCCATGGTGGGGACGATGGCGGTAAGGCCCTTCTTTTGACGCCATGCGAGGGCCGTCTTCTGCATGAGGGCGGGAGAGGAGATCAGGCGCATGGAATGTGACATTTTTACCCGCTTCGGATTCGTGAAGTAAAAAGGAAAAGGTGCCCGAGGGTGGGGTTCGATGGCAAGAACTTCAAGACGGCCTGCGCGATAGCGCAATCCATCCCTAAGGGCCGAATCTCCTTTATTTCATAATTTAAAGTAAAAATTCATTTAATTTCTGTTGAATTTCGTATTACTTTTGTTTTGAGTGAGTTGCAGCGGGCGGAGCTCGCAAGAATTCCAATTTCGGAAGAGGACAATTATGGTCGGTGGAGCGAAGGCAATGACGCCGGAGATGATGTACGAGGGGATCGCCAAGTCTTTGATGGGCGACGATCCCGAATTCCTCGTGCGATGCATCGCCGGGTTGAAGGTTTCGGCGATCGCCATTCGCCTCGACGGGGCCGATCTGCTCTCCGTCGCGATCCGCAAGAACGCCTGCCGCTGCATCGAATCGCTGAAGCGCCTCGGTTTCGAGGTGAACCGCCTCAGCCCCGACGGGGGGAAGCATCCGCTGGAGGAGGCGATCGACGCGAAGACGCCGGTGATGGTCGAATATCTGCTCCGCGCCGGGGTCAACCCGAACAGCCCGCACACGCGCTACGGCACGATCATGCACGCTGCCGCAGCCACGCGGCTCATCGACAGCCTTCTGCCCGTCCTCGTCGCCCGCAAGGGGGATACGAATCTGCGGCATCCCACCGACCAGTCTACGCCGCTCCATGCGGCGGTGGTGGCGGGACAGATGCTGAACGTGGAGCAGTTGCTCGACCGCAAGGCGTTGGTGAATGTCTCCGACGACAAGGGCCGGACGCCGCTCCATCTCTCGATCAACCTGGCCGACGGCGGGGGGATCATGATCCGCCTCCTCGACTACGGGGCCAATCCGACCGCGCCCGATCTGGAAGGGAAGACCCCGCTCGACCTGGCGAAGGAGCGCGGGGAGAAGTCCCTCATCCGTCCGTTGGAGGAGCGTTCCGCCTGGGGCCTCCTCCTGACGCCGCAGTTCCCGATGTCGAAGAAGGCCCCGCTGAAACCGGAGCCCTCCCGCGAGGAGATCCTGGCCTGTGTGGAGAAGGGGAACCGGCAGATGATCGTCACCTGCTTCGAGAGTCGCGGGGTGACGCCGTGGGAGCCGACGAAGTCGTGGCGCAACTCGCCCCTGCTCACGGCGCTGGAGAACAAGCGCCTGGACCTCGCGGCGCTGCTGATCGCCTACGGCCTGGGCATCAATGACCGGGGCGACGACAAGGGCCGGAACGCGGTCTATTACCTCTTCAAGGCGACGAACAGTCCCGAGGCGCTGAAGGCCTTCCTCCTGGCGTTCCACAAGATCAATCCGCTCCTCCTCACGGAGGAGGACAAGGCCGGTCATCGCCCGCTGAAGGCGGCGATCGAGGACGGCGCCGAGATCGATTATATCACGGGCGAGGAGCTGATCGGATCGACGTTCTGACGTTTCGCGTCAGACCGCGCCTTCGCCCTCGTCCCCGGCTTCCTTGCGGGCTTGGCGCATCTTTTCCAGCAATTCGGACGCGTCCTCGACCTCGTCCCAGACTTCGCGGCTGACGAAGATGGGGCGCTTCTTCGCCAGGGCGAGGGCGAGGCAGTCGCTCGGGCGGGCGTCGATCTCGGTGATCTTCTGGTGGACCTCGTTCTCCGCCTTCAGGATGATCCGGGCGAAGTAGGTGTTGCTCCGCAGGTCGTTGATGATGACGCGGTCGATGGCGATGTCGAAGGCGTCGAAGATGAGGCCGATCAGCTCGTGCGTCAGCGGGCGCTCGCTCCGCTCGTCGCGCAGGGAGAGGGCGATGGCGCGGCCGACGTAGGAGTCGACGGTGATGACGAAGACCTTCTCGTGATTGCCCAGGATGACGGCGACGCCCTGCTGCTCGGTCGGAAAGACCCCTTCGACTTGGACCGGCACGACATCGGTGTTCACTTCCCTTTTTTTAGCTCCGCCGGGGCCGATTGACAAGCGACTGTGTCATTTGGGAAAATTTTTCCCCGCGGCCCTGACGATGATTGCCAAAACCGCGACGCTTCTTATAGTCCGCCAATGACAACCCCCGAAGGGCAATGGGATATCCAGGAAGCGCTGCACACCTATCAGATCGACCGGTGGGGCGGCGGGTACTTCGGGGTCAATGAGAAGGGGAACATCTGCGTCCGTCCGATCCAGGAGGAGGGGGCGGAGATCGACATCACGGAGGTGATCGAGGACGCCCGGGAGCGCGGCCTGAAGTTCCCGATGCTCCTCCGCTTCCAGGACCTCCTCCGCCACCGCGTCGTCCGGCTGAACGAGGCCTTCTCCGAGGCGATCCGCGAGGCCGGGTACGGCGGCACCTACCGCGGCGTCTTCCCGATCAAGGTGAACCAGCTCCGCGAGGTCGTCGAGGAGATCGTCGATGCCGGGGCCCCCTACCATCACGGCATCGAGGTGGGGAGCAAGCCGGAACTCTTCGCCGGTCTGGCGATGCACACCGACCTGGACAGCCTGATGATCTGCAACGGTTACAAGGACCGTACCTTCATCGAGACGGCCCTCATGGGCCGGAAGCTGGGGAAGACGATCATCATGGTCGTGGAGAAGGTCGAGGAATTGAAGGCGATCATCGATATCTCCCGCACGATGAACGTCGATCCGATGATCGGCATCCGGGTCCGCCTCAGCACGAAGAGCGGTGGGAAGTGGGCCCTTTCCGGCGGGGA
>CAISZB010000550.1 GCA_903889845.1 uncultured Verrucomicrobium sp.
ACCGGCGGGCGACGTAATTCGCGTTGAGGATCGCCACCTTCGTCGCCAACGTCACACCTTCTCCTCCCAACAAGGCGATGTAGGCCCAGGAGATCGGCAGGATCGAGGCGCTGCCCCACGGAGCCGCCGAGACCGCTCCCGCCTTGCCGGAAACGCCGTTCTTCACCACGGAGTGGGAGGGGAGGAACGGCTTCAGGTGGGCGGCGACGCCGATCGGCCCCATGCCGGGACCGCCGCCGCCGTGCGGGATCGCGAAGGTCTTGTGAAGGTTGAGGTGGCAGACGTCGGCACCGATGTCGCCGGGACGGCAGAGGCCGACCTGGGCGTTCATGTTCGCGCCGTCCATATAGACCTGCCCGCCCGCCCCGTGGACGATGCGGACGATCTCGACGATCCCCTCCTCGAAGACGCCGTGCGTCGAGGGATAGGTGACCATGAGGGCCGCGAGGTCGTCCCGGTGCGCGTCGGCCTTCGCCCGCAGGTCGGCCAGGTCGATGTTCCCCTCCGTGTCGCAGGCGACGGGGACGACCTTGAACCCGGCCATCGCGGCGCTCGCCGGATTGGTGCCGTGGGCCGAGGTCGGGATCAGGCAGACGGTACGATTCCCCTGGCCGTTGGCCAGGTGGTATTCGCGGATCGCCAGGAGGCCGGCGTATTCCCCCTGGGAACCGGCGTTCGGCTGGAGGGAGACGGCGGCAAAGCCGGTGATCTCCGCGAGCCACTTTTCCAGCTCGGCAAAAAGTTCGGCATAGCCCTCGGTCTGCGCGGCGGGGGCGAAGGGATGGATCTTCGAAAAACCGGGCCAGGTGATCGGCACCATCTCACTCGTCGCATTGAGCTTCATCGTGCAGGAGCCCAGCGGGATCATCGACGTCGCCAGGGAAATGTCCTTCAGTTCCAGGTGACGCAGGTAGCGGAGGAACTCGGTCTCCGTGTGGTGCCGGTTGAAGATTGGATGGGAGAGGATCGCCGATTTCCGTTCGAAAGCGGCGGGCAAACCGGCCGCGACATGGTCCTTCAGGGAGGCGAACTCAAGGAGGATCTTCGGGGAGAAGACGCGCAACAGGGCGTCAATGTCGGCGGGGGTCGTCGTCTCGTCGAGGGCGATGCCCAGCGTCTCCGCATCGAGGACCCGGAGGTTGATCCCGTGCTCGATCCCGCGGACCAGGAGCGCCCCGACGGTCTGCCCCGTCCCGAAGGCGGGAGGCCGGACGCGGAGGGTGTCGAAGAAGGGCTGCTCGCCCAACGCATATCCGGCGCGGCGCAACCCCTCGGCCAGAACCTGCGTCAGGAAGTGGACGCGCTCCGCGATCCGGCGCAGCCCCGCGGGCCCGTGCCAGATGGCGTAGAGGGAAGCCATGTTCGCCAGCAGCGCCTGCGCGGTGCAGATGTTGCTCGTCGCCTTCTCCCGGCGGATGTGCTGCTCCCGGGTCTGGAGGGCGAGGCGGAGGGCCATCTTCCCCTGCGCGTCCTTCGAGACGCCGATGAGGCGGCCCGGCATCGAACGCTTGTACTCATCCTTCGTGGCGAAGAACGCCGCATGCGGCCCGCCGTAGCCGAGGGGGACGCCGAAGCGCTGGGCATTGCCCAGGACGATGTCGGCCCCGAACTCGCCCGGGGGGCGGAGGACCGTCAGCGCGAGGAGGTCGGTCGTGACGATGACGAGCGCCCCGGCTGCCTTCGCCTTCGCGATCTTCTCATCGTAGCAAAAGAGGGAACCGTCGGTCGCCGGATAGGCGACGAGAATACCGAAGACCGCGTCGTCGATCTCCGCCTGGAGCACATACTCGACGACCACGGCGATGCCGAGCGGCTTCGCCCGCGTCGTGACCACCTCGATCACCTGCGGATGCACCAGGGGAGAGACGACGAAGAGGCGGGCCGCCTCGTTCTTCCGCAGGTGGAACGCCATCGTCATCGCCTCGGCGGCGGCGGTCGCCTCGTCGAGGAGGGAGGCGTTCGCCACCTCCATCCCGGTCAGGTCACAGACCATCGTCTGGAAGTGGAGCAGCGCCTCCAGGCGGCCCTGGGAAATCTCCGCCTGATAGGGCGTGTAGGAGGTGTACCACGCCGGGTTCTCCAGGACGTTCCGCTGGATCACCGGCGGCACGATGCAATCGTGGTAGCCTGCACCGATGTAGGTGCGGAAAACCTTGTTCTTCTCCGCCAGCTCCCACAACCGGGTCAGCCCCTCCTGTTCGCCCAGGGCCTTGGGCAAAGCCAGCGGGCGGCGCAGCCGGATCGCCTCCGGCACCGCCTCGTCGACCAGCGCGTCGAGGGAGGCGTGGCCCGTCACCTGCAGCATCGCGGCGATCTCCTCCCCGTTCGGTCCCAGGTGGCGGGGCAGCAGCCAGTCGGAAGGACCGGCGAGGGCGTCGGCACCGGGAGGAAACACGGAGGAAGGCGGGAGGGAGGTCATCGGAGGGAACCGGGAAGACAAGGCTATTGCAGGGCGGGCGGGTTCAGGAAGCAATCAGTTTGGAGTAGGCAGCGGCATCATGGAGTTTCGCCGCCTCGGCGGGATCGGAGAGCCGGAGCTTAAAAATCCACGCCTTGCCGTAGGGATCGGAATTGACCAGGGCGGGCTCAGTCTCCAGCGCCGGATTCACCTCGACGACCTCGCCCGAGAGCGGCGCGTAGATGTCGGAAGCGGCCTTCACCGATTCGACGACGGCGGTCGGGGCCTTCGCCGCGACGACCTTGCCGACCTTCGGAAGCTCGACGAAGACGACGTCGGAGAGTTCGCTCTGGGCGTGGTCGGTGATGCCGACGGTCGCGATGGGGCCGTCGATCTTCACCCACTCGTGGGATTCGGCATAGAGAAGACCTTCAGGGATGGGGGATGTGCTCATGAGAATGATGGAAAAGGGTCAGGAACGTTTGTAGAGAGGTTTCGGCGCGACTTCGACGGGAAAACGACTGCCACGCACCTCCAGGTCGAGGCGCTGCCCCGGCTTCGCATAGCCCGCATCGACATAGGCCAAGGCGATCCCGTAGCCAAGGGTCGGGGAAAGCGCCCCGCTCGTCACCTCGCCGACGTTCTTCTCCCCGTCAAACAGGTGATAGTGGGAACGCGGCGGCGCCGACTTCCCAACCGCCTTCAGCGCGACGAGGCGCCGGGAGAGGCCCGAGGCCTTCTGCTCCAGCAGCCGGGCCTTGCCGGGAAAATCGGCCTCCTTCGTCAGCGAGACAAAGATCCCGAGCCCCGCCTCCAGCGGCGTCCTTTCGGGGGAAAGATCGCTCCCATTCAGCGGATAGCACGACTCCAGCCGCAGCGTGTCCCGGCTGCCCAGGCCCGCCGGTTTCGCCCCCGCCGCCAGCAGCCGATCCCACAGCGCCTCCGCCGAGGCGGCATTGCAAAAAATCTCGAACCCGTCCTCCCCCGTGTACCCTGTCCGGGCGATGAACGCCAGGAACGGAAGCCGGGCCGGGACGATCCCGTTCCGCTCGGGCCGCGGCCAGCCGAGTTCAGCCAAAATCGCATCGGCCTTCGGCCCCTGAAGCGCGACGGCGGCATACTCCGCACTCTTATCCGTGAAAAGGACCCCCTCGGCGGGCAGATGCGCCTCGATCCACGCCCGGTCCTCGTCGATCTTCGAGGCGTTGACGACCAAGAAAAAGGCCTCCTCGTCGGCCCGATAGAGAATCAGATCGTCGATCACCCCGCCCCGCTCATTCAGCATCAGGGAATACTGGCCGTCCCCGATCCGAAGGCGATTGATGTCGTTCGTCAGGAGGGAGTTGAGAAAGGATGCGGCCCCCACCCCCTCAATCATGAATTCCCCCATGTGGGAGATATCGAAGGTCCCCGCCGCCGTCCGCACCGCCTGATGCTCGTCGAGGATGCTGGAATAAAAAACCGGCATCAGCCACCCGCCGAACTCGACCATCCGCGCCCCCTGCTTCCGATGCGCGGCGGCGAGCGGGGTTTCGCGGAGGGAAGCGGAAGCAGGAACGGTCATTGGCGAGGTTAGAGAGATCGAAAAGGGCGTGTCAAATGCTCTCAAGACACACTCTCTTTTTCCTCCGTCCACACCTCGAACGGCTCCGCAAAAAGCCCCGCGCCGAATTCCTGGTGGAACGCCGCGCGGAGGGCCGCCACGTCCCCCCCCTCCTCCAGCAGCGCGAAGACCGAGCTGCCGCTCCCGCTCATCATCGCCGCCTTCACCCCCGGCTGGCGGGCAAACCACGCCTTCGCCGTCGGGAGCCAGAGGTACTTCGAGAAAGCGGGCGGTTCCAGATCGTTTCGCAGCGGGCCGAAGGAGAAACGCACCCCCTCCTCACCCGGCTTCGGGTCGCGGGCATAGGTCTGATAGGCCCACGGCGTCGGGACGCCGAAGCCGGGATGGACCAGGAGGCCCCGGATCGTCTCGTTCCATTCCGGCAACGGCTCGATGATCTCCCCCCTCCCCTTGCACAGGGCTGGACGGCGATAGATGAAGAAAGGAACATCGCTCCCCAGCTTCGCCGCGATTTCGGCCAGTTCCGCGTCGGTCGCCGCAATGCCGGTCAACTGCCGCAGCGCCAGGAGGACATGCGCCCCGTCGCTGCTTCCGCCGCCCAGGCCCGCCCCGACCGGCACCCGCTTCGTCAACGCGATATGGACCGCCTTCTTGACCGTGAACCGCTCGATGAAAAGCTGCGCCGCACGCCACGCCAGGTTCGAGGGATCGGCGGGCAGATCGGCCCGGTCACACGTCATCGTCACCGTCGGTTCCCCCTCTTTCAGTTCAACGGAAAGCGTGTCCCCAATCGTGATCGGGACCATCAAGGTTTCCAGGTCGTGGAACCCGTCGGGCCGCTTGCCGACAATTTTCAAATAGAGGTTGATCTTTGCCGGGGCAAAGACTTCAATTTTCTGAAGCATCCGGTCCTTCCGATAAGTTAAAGTAAGTAAAAATGCCTACCGATCCCATCATCGTCGCGCTCGATTACGACGAGGCCGAACAGGCTCTCCAGCTGGTCGCGCAAATCAAGGATTATCTCCGCTTTTTCAAGGTCGGCAGTCAACTCTTTACGCGGGAAGGCCCCGCCTTCATCCGGCAGTTGCGGCATCTGGGCGTCGACGTCTTCCTCGACCTCAAGTTCCACGACATCCCGGAGACCGTCCGCAAGGCCGTCCGCGCCGCCGCCGCCCTCGACGTCCGCTTCCTCACCATCCACGCCTCGGGCGGCCCCGCGATGATCGAGGCCGCCTTGAAGGGGGCCGAGGGGACCTCCACCACCGTCCTCGGCGTCACCGTCCTCACCAGCATGGACGAGGCCTCCCTCCGCGCCACCGGCCAGGAACGGACGCCCGGGGAACAGGTCCTCCTCCTCGCCGCGATGGCCCAAAAAGCGGGCCTCAAGGGCCTCGTCTGCTCCCCGCTGGAGATCGCCCCGATCCGGGAACGGCTGGGCCGGGACCTCCTCCTCGTCACCCCCGGTATCCGGGGCGTGGCCGACCGGAAGGGCGACCAGAAACGGACCCTCTCCGCCGAGGAAGCCCTCCGCCTCGGTGCCGACCACCTCGTCATCGGCCGCCCGATCACCGAGGCCGACGATCCCGCCGCCGCAGCCGCGGCGCTGGCCGCCGCGATCCCCGCGTCCGCACAAAAGTAGCCTCCGAAAAAGAGCGAGAGCCCCTTGTGACTCATTCGGAACCCGGAATGGCACCTTTTATGCTTCTTCGCCATTTGGTGCGGCACTGTTTTCTGGGAGGGGTCTTCGTCTGCGTCGCCCTGGCCTCAACGATGGCTTGGGCCGATACCCCCGCGTCGGCGTCCGACCATGTCCGCCTCCAGTTGAAGTGGCTCCACCAGTTCCAGTTCGCCGGCTACTACGCCGCCGTGGAGAAGGGCTACTACCGGGACGCGGGAATCGACGTCGATCTCGTCGAGGCGACGCCGGAGACCGACGTCATCAAGGAAGTCACCGACGGCCGTTCCCATTACGGCGTCGGCACGTCGGAACTGCTCCTGGCCCGGTCGAAGGGCGCCCCCGTCGTCGCACTGGCCGTCATCTACCAGCACTCCCCCTTCATGCTCCTCTCCCTGAAGAGCGACGCCATCCGGGACGTCCACGACCTTGTCGGGAAGCCGATCATGCTGGAGAAGCAGTCGGCCGACATCATGGCCTACTTCCAGAACGAGGGGATCGACGCCTCGAAGCTCGCCATCGTCCCCCACACCTTCAACACCCAGGACCTGATCGCCGGGAAGGTCGCCGCGATGACGGCCTACTCGACCGACGAGCCCTACCTCCTCCGCACCCAGGGCCTCGACTCCATGGAATTCAGCCCCCGTTCCGGCGGGGTCGATTTCTACGGGGACACCCTCTTCACCTCGGACAAGGAACTCCACGACCATCCCGACCGGGTCAAGGCCTTCCGCGCCGCCTCCCTCAAAGGCTGGGCCTACGCCATGGACCATCCCGACGAGATCGTCGATCTCATTCTCCAGAAGTACTCGCAGAAGCGCTCCCGGGACCGCCTCGTCTTCGAGGCGATCGAGACGAACCGCCTCATGCATCCGGAGCTGATCGAGATCGGCCACATCAACCCCGGACGCTGGAAGGACATCGAGCAGGTCTACCGCGACACCGGGATGATGACCGGCAGCGTCGATCTCGACGCCTTCCTCTACAAGGAAAAGACCGGCCTCGACCTCCACCAGATCTACTGGATCATGACCGTCCTGGGCGGCGTCACCACGGCGGCCCTCCTCTGGCTCTTCCCCCTCCTGCGCCTGAACCAGAAACTGCGCCGGGAGATCCTCCTCCGCTCCCGGACCGAGCAGCAGCTCCGCCGCAGCGAGAAGCAGTACCGGGACCTCATACAGGCCGCCCCCTTTCCCATCCTCATCGCGGAGCTGAAGACCCTCCGAGTCCTCTTCGCCAACCAGCGCGCCATGGAGTTGCTGGAACTCACCTCCCTCCCCGATCCCTCGAAGCCCGCCGGTCCCGACGATCCCCACCACTTCTACGCCTATTCCGAGGACCGGGACCGCATCCTGTCCGGCGTCGCCTCCGGCCACACCCTCGCCGACGAGGAAATCGCCTGCCTCACCGGCAAAGGCCGCCTCATCTGGGCGCTGGTCTCCGCCGGGGGGACCGAGTTCGACGGGCGCCCCTCCGTCCTCATCTCCCTCAACGAGATCACCCACCGCCACCAGCGGGAACTCCACCTCACCCAGGCCCGGGACGCCGCCCAGAGCGACAGTGCCAGCAAGGACCGCGCCCTGTCCCTGATGAGCCAGGAAGTGAAGGCCCCCCTCACCGGCCTCGTCGGCCTCGTCCGCCTCGTCCTCCAGAGCACCCTTCCGAAGACCGTCCGGGACAACCTCGTCCTCGTCGAAGAGGCGGCGGAAAGCCTCGTCCACCTCGTCAGCGACCTCCTCGATTGGACAAAGGCCGACAACGAGAAAATCGACCTCGTTCCCCACCCGATCGACCTCCGCACCTTCACCAGCGAGCTCTGCTCCCTCTTCCGCCCCGCCGCCGAGGCGAAGGGCATCCGCCTCAACCAGACCGTCGACGAGAGCGTCCCCGTCTCCGTCCGCGTCGATCCCCTCCACCTCCGCCAGATCCTCACTAACCTCCTGAACAACGCCGTGAAGTTCACCGAGAAGGGCGAGATCTCCGTCTCCCTCCGGCTGGGTCAGACCAGCGAGCCGGGGAAATGCCAGATCCGCTTCGAGATCCAGGACACCGGCATCGGCATCTCGGAGGCCGCCCGGGAAAACCTCTTCACCGCGCCCGACGGCACCGTCAAGGGTTCCCGCCCCGGCTTGGCCCTCTCCCGCGACCTGGCCCGGGGCATGGGCGGCGACCTCCTGCTCCAGACGCGCCAGAACGGAGGCGAAGGGTGCCTCTTCCTCGTCGTCCTCCTGGCCGACACCGACCTCTCCACCAGCACCGCGACGGCGCGGCCTGCGGTGGCGTGATTCCTCCCAAGCGGATTAGTCCGTTGTCCCCTTTGTCTCTTTGTCGCCACCGCGTCGGCAGTGTACCCGGCCCCGAAGGGCCAGTACCCCTTCAGTTGCCTCCTGGCCCTGCAATTCAGTTTCCCCCTGAGGCACTTTGCGCTATCGCGCAGGCAGTCGCGCCCCCTTCAATCCAAATCCTTCCGCCCCGTCCTGATTTCCTCAAGCCACCGCCCGTAGGGGGCGAAGACGTTCTCGAAGTGGTAGGTCTCGGCCAGGGCGCGGGCGCCTTTCCCCAGCGCCTCCCGCTTCGCCGCATCGGCCAGCAACTCCTTGATCCGTGAGGAAAGCTCCTCCTCCTTCCCGATGACGACGGCGTTCTCCCCATCGACGACGGGGTAACCCCGCGCCCCTTCGGGCGTCGTGACGACGGCCTTCCCGTAGGACATCGCCTCGATGAACTTGAGGGAGCTGCCCGTCCCCGCCCGGATCGGGACCAGGATGAGGGAGGCCAGATGGTACATCGCCTGCAATTCCCGGTCGCTGAGGATGCCGAGGGAGACGATGTTCCCGTGCCGCCCCGCCCGCGCGCAACTCCCGGCGACGACGAAGGTGCATTCCGGCACCTGTGGCGCGGTCGCCGCGATGACCTCGACGGCCTTCTGGTTCGCGAACCACGCCCCGCCGACGAAGAAGGCGATTGGCCCGTCGGGCAGCTTGTGCTTTTCCCGCATCGCCCGGAGGATTTTCCCGTTCGGGACCTCGGCCCCCTTCCGGCAATCGATCGGGTTCGTCAACGCCTCCGCCTGGAATCCCTCTTGCACCATGTAGGCCGCATCGGCGGGGGAGACGGCGCAAAGACGGTCGGGCAGGGCAAAGGCCTCGCGCTCCAATCCCTTCGCCCACGCGGCGAGGGCCGGATCGGGACAGGTCAGCGCCAGGACGTCGTACGCCGTGAGGATCGAGGTCGCCCCCTTCTTCCGGCAGAGCGGGACCAGCCACCGGGCCCAGTAGGGATACTCGATGAAGACGACGTCGGCCCTCCCGATGATCCCGGCGATCTTCTCCATCATCGCGGGGTTGTTGAAGAGGCGGTAGAAGCTCCAGAGGATGTCGAGCCCGGCCGAACTGAAGCCGATCAGCTTGAGATCGTTGTCGGCCTTCTGCGCGGCCAGGAGGTAGAGGCGGAGCGTCACCTCGCAGAGCGCGGCATCGATCCCGCCGCCGGGCGTCGGTTCGTTCTTCGGGGCGATGTCGTAGGGGGCGAAGTGCCAGCGGACGTTGCCGTCGGTCTTCTCCGTCCCCTCGTCGGGGATGAAGACCTCCAGGCCGTCGACCCGCACCCGGACGTACTCGACGAGCTGCGAAAGCCGGAGCGTCGCCCCCGAGGGGAGCCGGATCGGATGGGGATAGAGGATCGCCGCTTTCATCGGGAATTCACGAAAAGAGCTTCTCCTCCGGGACGGAGAACCGGGGCCAGTCGGCGGGCTCCGTTCCCAGGCGCGCCGCGAAGGCCAGACTCTCCTCGACGACCATGTGCATGTCCAGGTACCGGTAGGTTCCCAGGCGCCCCAGGAAGCTGATCCCCTTCTCCTCCCGAGCCTCCCCGACGTAATGGCGCAGGACCGCCATGTCCCGTTCGGAGCGGATCGGATAATAGGGATCGTCCTCCGGCCCGGTCGCCTTGCTGAACTCGGTCGCGACCAGGGTCCGCTCGTGGGTCTCCCACGGGGTGTAGTGCTTGTACTCGATCTTCCGCGTGAAGGGGACCTCCTCCGCCGTGTAATTGAGGCAGACCGTCCCCTGCGCATCCCCGTCGAGGCGCTCCTCGGTCCAATGGACCGTCCGGTAGGAGAGTTTCCCGTGCCGCCCGCCATAGCAAGCGTCGATCGGACCGGACCAGAACACGTGGTCGAATTCCCCCGCCCGCTCCCGGGCGAAGCCCTCCCCCAGCCGCAACTCGATGGCGGGATGGGAGGCGATCCCCTCGATCATCGGCGTGTAGCCGTGGACCGGGATGCCCTGGTAGACGTCCTGGTAATAGTCGTCCCGGTAGGTGAAGCGGAGCGGGAGCCGCTTGATGATCGCCCCGGGCAGTTCCGAGGGCTCGCACCCCCACTGCTTCTTCGTGTAGCCGTGGAAAAAATTGCGGTAGAGCTCCTCGCCGACGAGGCTCAGGGCGACTTCCTCGAAGTTCCGTTCCCGCCCTGTCCGAAACGGCGCACCCAACTCCCGGACAAAGGCCTCGGCCTGCCGCGGGGTCATGTTCTTCCCGAAGAACTGGTTGAGCGTCATCAGATTGACGGGCAGCGAGAAGATCCCCCGCGGCGTCACCGCGCGGACGCGGTTGACGAAAGGGCC
Organism: uncultured Verrucomicrobium sp.; assembly: GCA_903889845.1. Classification (GTDB taxonomy): domain Bacteria; phylum Verrucomicrobiota; class Verrucomicrobiia; order Methylacidiphilales; family GAS474; genus GAS474. The sequence goes on from CAISZB010000550.1 coordinate 10,263, forward strand.
GAACTCGGTGAAGCGGTTCACGTAGTCCCAGACGGCGCGGTTGCTGGTGTGGAAGATATGGGGACCGTAGGTGTGGACCATCACCCCCGTCTCCGCGTCGCGGGCCGTGTGGCAGTTGCCGCCCAGGTGGGGCCGCCGGTCGAAGAGGACGCAGCGGAAGCCTCCCCGCTCCGCCAACTCGCGGGCCAGGACGGCGCAGCTCAGGCCCGCGCCCACGAAGGCAATGGTCTTGGGCTCCATGGGATCAGTCCGTAAAGTAGATGAGGCGGGTCCCCTCCGCCTCGAAGCCGAAGGGAACATGCATCAGGGAGGGCAAGGCGGACTTCACCGCCTCCTGCCGCTCCGGGGGGACGAAGAGGAGGAGGAAACCGCCGCCACCCGCGCCCAGCAGCTTCCCGCCGATCGCGCCGTGCTCCCGCGCCGTGGCATAGGCTGCGTCGATCGAGGAATTGCTGACCCGCGAGGAGAGGCCCCGCTTCAGCATCCACCCCTCGTGAAGCAGGCGGCCGAAATCGGCGATGTCCCGCGTCGAATCGCAGAGGATCTGCGCCCCCTCGCGGACCTGCTCCCGCATCCGGCCCAGGGGCGCCTCGTTCGCCTTCACCTTCGCCTCCTGCTCGACCAGGATCTCGTTCGCCGAGCGGGCGATGCAGGTGAAGAAGAGCATGAGGTGGGAATGGAGGAGGGCCTTCCGCGCCGGATCGACCGGGAGGGGATCGACGCGGAACGTGCTACGCTTGTCGAAACAGATGTGATTCAGTCCGCCCACGGCGGCGGCAACCTGGTCCTGGCTCCCCACCCGTTCCCCGATCACCTTCTGCTCGATATGGATCGCCTCCCGAGCCAGGAAGTCCTGGCTGACCAGGTTCCGCTTGAAGGCGTGGAGGCCATGGAGGAGGCCGACGGTGAAGGCCACGGCACCTTCGACTTTCAAATCATAGGCTTCGGCGGCGACAATTTCCGCAGCGGTGGCGGTGACGAGGGAATGTTGCCACAACGCGCTGGCTTCGGCCGCATACGCGGGCAAGGTCACGATCATCGTGTTGCCGAACGCGAGGGTGAGCACGATGTGCAAAATCTGCTGGTGCCCCAGAATCAAGACCGCTTGATCCACCGTGGCGACGGGTTCGGCGAGGCCGAAG
>CAISZB010000551.1 GCA_903889845.1 uncultured Verrucomicrobium sp.
ATCCGAAGCCCGACTTCCGGCTCTTCGGGACGCGCCCCTACTCCGTCGCCCTCTACGCGAGGGGAGACAAGGCGACCGAATTCTCCATCGTCTTCGCCAACGGCGGGGACTACTTCACCGACAAGGACAACCTGGCCGATTACCACTCGCCGTCCGACGCGCCGAAGATCATCGACGCCTTCACGAAGCAGTTGCGAAGCGACGAGGAGACGATCCGGGCGAAGTTGACTGCCGTCCTCGGGGCAGCGACGGAGTCGCACGTCACGGCAGGGGATATCACCTACAGCGTCTATCGCTGGACCTGGCGCGATTGCACCCTGATGCTCGCCCGCCCGATGGACAAGTGTGTCCTCCTGCGGATCGTCCCGACGCAGAAGGCAGAGAAAGAGCGGATCGGCTGGCAGGAGCGGAAAGAGCAACTCGCGCAGCGGATCGTCCGCCGGGAGAACGGCGACGTCGTCATCGGGGAGATCCCGATGGTCGATCAGGGGCCGAAGGGCTACTGCGTCCCGGCGACGTGGGAGCGCTATCTCCGCTACCTCGACATCCCCGCCGACATGTACGTCCTGGCCCAGTTCGGCGGCACGGACTTCGGCGGCGGGACCGATCCCACGGCGATGGTGAACGCCGCCGACCGGCTGGCGCAGGACAACGACCTGCGGATCGATTCGGAGATGCGTCCCCTCATCTTCGATTTCGTGCGGGACTCGATCGACCGGGGGCTCCCCTTCATGTGGGTGTGCCGCGCCGGGGGATCGACGGAGAAGTGGATCACCAATTGGACGGAACAACGGAAGAAGGTCTCCTGGGACGACTGGCGCGCCTTCGTCAAGGACCGCTCCCCCGTCCACCAGCCGATCGGGGGCGGGGGGCACATGCGAATGATCGTCGGCTACAACAAGGAGACGCGGGAGGTCGCGATCTCCGACTCGTGGGGGGACAAGTTCGTCGAGCGGTGGCTCCCGTTCGATCTGGTGGAGCAGCTTTCCGGGGGGCAGCTCTACACAATCCGCTGGTAGACCTGCTCCCGCCTACCGCACGCCGGGCGCGGCGAGGTAAAGCCGGTCGTTCCCCGCATCGATCACCGGGTAGAACCGGCCGATGAAGTCGAATCCGAGGAGGCCGTCGAGCTTCGCCCGGCCCGGGACCGAGGGGGGATGGAGGCAGAGGAGGTCGCACTCCGCGATGGTCATCGGCGGGAGGGCGAGGGAACCGAGGGTGGTACTCTTCGGAGAGATCCCTTTCGCGGGCATCAGGCCTCCGTCGAGGCCGACGAGGTAGGCCCGGTCGGGCGTCTCCACGATCTTGACCCGACGGGCCAGGGCCTCATCGACCAGGGTGAAGGTCGAACCGGTGTCGAGCATCATCCGCGCCCGGGTGCCGTTGAGGCGGAGCGGGACGATGTAATTGCCGTCCTGGTGGGCGAGGGCGACGAGGGAGAAGCCCTCCCCCTGCAGCAGCGATTTGAGCCGCCGGGCCTTCTCCCGCTCCGGGTGGAAGAAGAAAAAGGCCGGACGGCAACCGAAGACCGCCCGGAGTTGGCGCAGCGCGTCGAGCCCCAGGATGCCGTCGATCAGCTCCGCCCCCGCGCCCGCCCGGACCCGCCCTCCGCGCGAGGAGACGATATAGATGGGAGGGGGAGAGAGGGTCACGCCGCCGAGGCGGAAGCGCGTGATCCGCGCCCGCTCGGGCCGGGTGTCGGCGGGGCCGTTGATGCCGGAGAAGAGGGGGGGGAAGAGGCGGCCCTCGTCGGGCGCGGCCCCGATCCCCGCTTTCTCCGCGGCGCTGCGGAAGAGGAGGGTGACGGGGCTGCCCGTGTCGATCAGCAGGAGGAACGGGGTGCCGTTCGCCTCGACCCGGACGAGGAGGTGGTTCCCGTGCGGCGTCCGCTGCGCCTCCGCCGCATGGAATCCTTCCTCCACCAAGGCTTCCCCCAGGGGGGAGGTGTTCGCCGCCGCCAGGGAAGAGGCTTCCTGGGCGGGCGCGGGGAGGGAGGAAAAAAAGAGAATCGCGCAGAGCAGCGGGAGGAAGCGCGGCGCGGGCATGAGGGGAGTTAAGGGGGCAGGGGGGCGTTAGGCAAGACGGGGGGGAGGCGGCTGAGGGTACTGCCCTTCGGGACCGGGTACAATCGCTTACGCTTCCCTGTACAGCTCCATGCCCACCGCGCGTTTGTAGGCTTCTGAGGGGTGCCCCCTCAGCCTCCAGCTAAGAGC
>CAISZB010000552.1 GCA_903889845.1 uncultured Verrucomicrobium sp.
CCTTGACTCCAATACCTGCTTCCCCTCCAATGTCCCCAACGGGGTGTCACACTATTGGACCGCCACGTGTCTCAGTTTTGGACCGCCCTACGCAGCCCCAGATGATCGCGAACAAAATCCCGTTCCTCCTCCCCCGTGTAGACGCACGAGTCCCACGGCTGCACCGCCTCGGGCTCATTCTGAACGGTGAGGCCCCAGATCGGCACCCCCTCCTTTTCGTATTCCCGGATATAGCGGGCGTAATACCGCGCCCAGACATCGCGACACTCCGGCCGCAACTTCCCTCCCCGATTCATCCGCCCCGTCGTTTTCATCCACGCCGGAGGACTCCACGGCGAGGCAAAAAGCTTGAACCCGTTCCCGGAAATTTCCAAGGCGCGCCGGATCATCGGCACCAGGGCCTGCCGATCGCGCTCGATCGAGAAGGAGCGCAGGTCAAAGTCGCCATCTTCCTCACAATAGGCGTAGTTCCCCAACGCAAAGTCGCAGCTATTGATATGCGTTCGGCACAGAGAGTAGCCATGACCCGCTTTCGGATCGAAATAAGCGCGGAGCACCTCTTCCCTCTTTTCTGCGGGGATTTTGCCCAACGTGACGGCGGCCGCCTCCGTGAAGGCCCCCCCGAAGCCTTCGATTTCCTGATAGGTCACCCGCTCATCCAGGCAGACCGAGGCCCTCGACGCCCCCTCCGCCTCCCCTCTCCAGAGGGGAAGGTCCGGTTTCTTTTCGAGACGCGATGCCCCGTCGCGGGCTGTCACATAGAGGGAGAGGGATCGGTTCATGGCAAAGGCTACGAAAAGTGTGCGAAAGGATCTCTATTTCGTTGTGGGTGGAACATACGGAACGGCCGTGGCCTTGAAAACGATGATATTTTCACCCCCGATCTGCTCGAACTCCACATCCGCATCGAAGCGATCCCCTATCGAAACTAAGGGAATACGATCCGCCGTAAAGCGAACAAAGACATCCGCAGCAACACCAGGCTTTGGGGTTGCGACAGCCGGGACGGTGGCAGCTTGTCCGGGCGGGGTCAGCATCTCCGAATCGAATAGAGCGATGGCATTCATATCCCGGTTGAAATAGGCGATCGTGTGTTCCAGATTCCGTGTGCGGACAAAGGAGACATAGCGTTCATCCGTGATTTTCGGCTTCTTGTCCTCTGGCAGGCAAAAAGCCTGCAGCTGCTTGCTGGAAAAGCGGACACAGACAGGAGAAGGCGACTCCTCCGGAGAAAGAAACATCAAAAGATCCCCATCGTGGCTGAGCGCATGATCGGCGTTAAATCCTTTTATTTGGCCCACGATTCGGAGCGGTTTTCCCTCGTACTGCGATAGGGCGCCTCCCCCGCCTTTTTGGAAGGCCTCGACGACCTCGTCCACCTTTAACAAAGGGGCTCCACTCGTGGGAGGAAGTGCGCTCTGACCGGCCGGAACATCCCGGAGGATCGCCATTGAGGGGGCTGCGGCGAGCGAGAGAAAAACGGATGCGATCCCCAAAAGAACGACCCGGTTAGCCATGCTTTTTGAAAGAAAAACAAGAAAGGCGACTTTTTTCACGATTTCTCAAAATAATAAGCGGGAAAACCACTTCTTTTTGCGCCAAGCGTGCCTTTGCTGCATTGACAGCGAAAGCTCCAATGGACAATTATTATTCTCATTGGAGCATGGAGCATCGCATCACCATTCGGGACATCGCCAAAAAGGCCGGCGTTCACCACACCACCATCAGCCTGGCACTGCGCAACAGTCCCAAACTGAAGAAAGAAACACGGGAATCGATCCAGGCCCTGGCGACTTCCATGGGTTACACGCCCGATCCGGTCCTCTCCTCCCTGATGGCCTATCGCAAGGCCGTGCGCCCTCCCCGCTATCAGGAAACCATCGCCTGGATCAACAACTGGCCGAAACGGCGACAACCCTACGCCTATTTCACCGGCTACCATGAAGGGGCCGTGGCGCGAGCCCGGCAGCTCGGCTATGCCATCGAGGAATTCTGGCTGCGGGAGAAAGGGATGTCGCCGGAGCAGCTTTCCCGTATTCTCAAAGCCCGCAACATCCGGGGACTCCTCCTCATGCCCCAGCCGGAGGCCGGCCTCTACCTGAATCTCGATTTCGATTCCTTTTCCACCGTCAACTTCGGCTTCAGCTTCCAGCCCCCGATCCACCACGTCGTCGGAAATCACCACCCCCACTCCATCGGCCTGATCCTCAAGAACCTCATCGAACTCGGCTACCGCCGGATCGGTTTCTACACGTTCAACGAGGATTGGGACGAGCGGAGCCAAAACGCGTGGCTCAGCGGTCTGCTTTTGGCCCATTGGAAGCATCGCTCCCTCAAGCTGCTCTCCCCCCTGCTGCACCGCCGCCGCAGTGTTTGGAACATCGAAAAATGGATCGAGAAAGACCGCCCCGAGGTCATTGTCTCCCATAACGGCGTCTTCGATCTTCTGAAAAAAGCCCGGCATCGCATCCCCGAAGAATTCGGTTTCGCCGGCCTCCAGCTGACCCCCGACTACCCCGACCTCGCTGGTATCGATCAAAACGACCGGGAGATCGGCATGGCCGCCATCGATCTCCTCGTCGGCATGCTACAGCGCGGTGAAAGAGGCATTCCGAAGGTGCCGCAACGCATCCTGATCGAAGGCTTTTGGAAACCCGGCAAAACCGTCCGCCCCTCCGCCTGATCCCTTTCCCGACGCCCTTCGCCGAAGAAAGTCTCCAATGAGAATTTCGCTTGGGTGGACGTTGCCAGCATTCCCGACCTAGACTGGGGCCTCCATGACTCCCCCCTCCCACCGTGCCGATCCCCAGGTTTGGCGCGTTGGCACGCTCGCCTACTCCCTCCGCGGGCTGCTGGTCCTCTCGCTCTGGCTCCTGTGGGGAGACTTCGCGTTCGCCTTCTTTGAAAACATCTTCGGACGTTTCATCCCTCTCTACCTCAAAGATCTCCACGCCTCGAACACCCTCATCGGCATCATGTCGGGCAGCTTTGCCGGCCTCGTCAACATCCTCTTCCTCCCGAACATCAGCCAGTGGAGCGACCATTACCGCAGCCCCCTGGGCCGCCGCATCCCGTTCCTCTACATTTTCACTCCGCTCACCGTTTTCTCACTCATCGCCATCGGCTTCGCGCCGGAAATTGCGACCGCGCTCCATACCCACCTCCTGAGCCACCTGGCCCCCTCCCTTGCCGCCAGCACCATCGCCCTGGCGCTGCTCTGCCTTTTCGTCATCTCCTACCATTTCTCGAACATGGTGCTGGTGAACGCGTACAACTGGCTCCTGCGGGACGTCGTCCCCCAGGAACTCATGGCCCGCTTCCTCTCCTGGTTCCGGCTGGTCGATACGGCCAGCGCCTGCCTCTTCCTCTGGTACGTCTTCCCCCAGATCGTCACCCATCGAAAGGAGATCTTTCTCGGCATCGGCCTCTTCTACCTCGTTGCCTTCCTCCTCATGTGCCTGAACGTCAAGGAAGGTGCTCACCCTCCCCCTCCTCCGGTGGAAAAAAGGCCCGGCGTTCTGAAATCCTTCGCCCTCTATTTCAGCGAATGCCTCCGCCTCCCGATCTATCGCAACTTTTTCATCGTCTACGTCCTTGGCATCATGGCGACCTGGTGCGCAGGCCCCTTCTCCACCCTCTTTACCCGGGACACCCTCGGGCTCGACATGGACGCCATGGGGAAAATCTTCGCTTGGGGAACCGCCGCCGCCGCCCTGGTCTACTTCCCGATCGGCTGGCTCTGCGACCGTTTCACCTCCCAACGCGTCGTGATGGGAGGCATGATCGGCATCGTCGTCGCCGCATTGGCCGGCTATTTCCTGGTCCATACGAGGGAAAGCGTCCTTATCTATAACTTACTCTTTACCCTTCCCTACATCGGTTGGACGCTGGGCATCCAGGCAACGACCATGACCCTCTTCCCCGAGGAAAAATTCGGCCAATTCTCCTCCGGCCTCAACGTCTTCGGTTGCGGCGCCCTCATTCCGGGAAACTACCTGATCGGCAAACTCATGGATCTGACGCACAACGACTACCGCCTCACCTTCCTGTGGTGCGCCGTCCTCTTCGCCCTCGCCCTCTATCCCATGATCCGCGTCTACCGGGACTGGAAGTCCTACGGAGGCCCGCACCACTACACCGCGCCCTTGCCCTCACCGTGACTCCTTCCCCCGGATCACCCAAACTCTGGCGGGCGGGCTTATGGCCGTGGACAGCTAACTTGTGCTGTCTTTCTTGGAGCCTCCAGGAAGCCGACATTCCTTTGGACCCCGCCGGACGAGTTTAGAGGCGCAAAAACAGGGGCCCGTGCAAAAAATCGGTTTCACCGATTTTTACTATACCCTCGTCATCAGAAACTTCTGCGTTTTAAGTATAAAACGCACGAAGCTGTTTTGAAGCATAACCTGCGAAACATTCGCAGGTTATGCTTTTTTTGACAACAACTGTCCAAAAAAGGAATTCCTGCACGCCCCTTAAAGCATAACTTGCAACTTCCCCTTCAGAGGAAAAGTTTCCAACGGCAAGCGATTTTAAGTATAAATTGCGCGATTTTGCCGATTTGAAGCATTAGCCGACTCAAAACACCGCTTCTATCGGGCTCTCTTGACTCGGCTTCGGGGCTGGGCCGCCGGAGCAATCAGGCCCACTTCCTGAAAGACGCAGAGGAAGCCTTGATGCATTTGGGCGCGCCTCTCCTTGGTAAAAAGGAGTTTGGCCCAAAAGGGGCCGGAGCCGTAGACGGTGACCTGCTCGGTATCGAACCACAACTCCCACCGCACGGGGGGGGTGGCGACGTGAAGGAGATGGTCGTCGTCCTCATCCCAATAATACGACATCGGAATGGGCGAGCGATGCGCGTTCCGATCGAGGAATTGGCTGATCGCTTTCCGACGCGCTGGCGTCAAAGGCTTCTGGATGGCGATCTCGTAAATTTTCTCTTTCGCCGACATGGAAAAGTCATGGACCGCCTCGCGTTGCCCATGCGCCGCCTGCGCGACGAAAAAGGAAGCGGCGGCGGGCCGGGGCTAGGTTTTAAGAAGCGACGACGACCGCACGCCTCCGGCGCGGTGCCGTCTTGCGCTTGGCCGCGGGCCGCGGACGGGAGGCGGGCTGATCCTGGCTCCCGCCCCGGGCGAAAGCCTCGAAGGCGTCGGCGATGTCGGCGGGCGTCGCCGCGGCCTTCCGGGCGTTCTTTCCGGCTTTCGTGGGGTCGGCGTGGCCGTTCTTCCCGTTCTTGAAGTTGGCCTTGAACGGCGCGGCGGACGCAGCGGCTTCGGCCACGGAATCCTCGCCCGCCGTGGCGAAGAAATCGCCGAGGTCGGCCATCTGGAGGCCGAATTTTTCGAGCAGCGGCCCAATCTTGCGCCGAATCTTCGGCCAATTGGCCCCCACGGCGACACCGGCCCCGAATGCAATCAACCCGGTCAAAACCACATCACGTCTCGGCATAATATCGTACGCACTTACGAGGCCCGCTCATAAAAGGCAATCCTATTCAGTCCGCTCAGAGCCTTGATTCCCAAGGGTCAACTGTCGCCAAATTGTAACACGTGCCGGCCTTGTGCTTTCAGTTTGGCCAAACTAGTACAGCCCCATGACCAAGGCTTCCGCACCTTCCGAACACAATCCCTTCTCCGTGCTGGGCGACACGCTCGAATCGGCTGCCGAAACCTTCGAGGAGGCCACGGCCAACGCGAAGGACTCGGCCAGGAAAGCCGCCGGAACGACCAAACGCGTCCTCTGCCAGGGCCTCCACCGGGCCGCCTACGGGACCTCCTATGGACTGGTCTTCGCCGGGATGTTCTTGACCGAGCTGTGGCCGGAGGAAAATCCGATCCGCCGCGGTTTCGAGGAAGGGGCCGAGGCCGCCATCGAGAAGCGGACCGAGATCCGCAAGGGCAAGGCAAAGGCCGAACACTCCGCCAACCCTAAAACTTCCTCCAAGGCGAAGAGCCCCATCAAAAAGGCAAAGTCGGTCGACGCCCGTGCCGACGCCTTCGAGGCCGCAGCGGCAACGCCCGCTTCCCGGGCCAAGACTTCCAAAAGCAAGAAGGCTTAAGCCCGGTTTCGGCCCCCCCTCGGGGAAGCCAGGCTGCCCCGGCCCGCCGCATCGCCTTCGGCTCCCCATCCCACCCCCATCCTGACCGGAGCCGGAACCATGGAGGCATCGAAAACGGTCTCGTTCACAGTCGAGCCCCCTTCCCTTCCCGCCCCCCCCTCGGGTCGGAACGGGAGCGCGCCGTTCCCGAATCGGAATGGCCGCGCTTCCCGCAAGGGCGGAGTCCGCCCCCCGGAAGGGGCCCGGGTCGTCCTTCCCGAGGCCGGTCGCCTTGAAATCGAGAGCGAGGCCTGCTTCTCCGCCTGGGATCATCCCCGCTGCCGGGAATTCATCGAGCTGAGCCTCGGCATCCGCGAGGTCCGCGAGGTTGAGATCGATCTCTTCACGAAGACGGCCATCGTCCACTACCGCGGCGGCACCGATCCCGCCCGGGTGCTGCGCCGGATCGCCCGGGTCTACCGGGGGGAGGCCGTGCCCGACCTCCGTCCCGTCCTCTCCCCGGAGCTGGTCGAGGCGCTGCCGAAGACCCTGCCCCGCCTCCGCGCCTTCCGCTACGGGGAGGTGGTCAGCACCTGGGAACTGCGGATGGAACTCCACGGCTGGATCCGCCTGCGGAACGCCCTCATCCTGAACAAACCCCATCTGGCCGAGTTCCTCGAAAAGGAACTGATGACCCTCATGGGCGTCGAGGACTACAAATTCCACCTCCGCGCCGGAAGCATCACCGTCGAGTACAACCCGCGCCTGATCCACAAGCAGCAGATCGTCAGCCACCTCGACGCCGCCCTGTGCCGCGCCCCCCGGGAGGCCCCGCCCCGCTCCCGCGACCTCGACTTTCCCATCGCGACGACCTCCCTCGCCCTCTCCGCGACGGCGACGTTCTTCGTCCCCGCCCTCGTCCCGGTCGGGGCGCTGATGATGCTCTACACCGCCGTCCCCAGCTTCCGCCGCGCCTACCGCGTGCTGACGCAGGAACGGCGCCTGGGGGTCGACACCCTCGACAGCATCATCTTCACCGCCTGCCTCTTCACCGGGCAGATCTTCGCCGGGGCGATGACGGCCTGGTTCCTCAGCTTCGGGCGGAAACTGCTCCGCCAGACGCGGGAGGAATCGGCGAAGGTCCTCCTCAACGTCTTCGGCAAACAGCCGACGCTAGCCCGCGTCCTGCGCGACGGGCGCGAGGTCGAGACCCCGCTGGAGAAGATCGAGGCGGGCGACCCCGTCGTCATCCACACCGGCGAGGTCGTCCCGGTCGACGGCGTCATCACCCAGGGCGACGCCATGCTCGACCAGCAGGCGCTGACCGGGGAATCGACCCCCGCCGAACGGGGCGTCGGCGACCGGGTCCTCGCCTCGACCGTCATGCTGGCCGGGAAGATCGTCGTCCGCGTCGAGAACGCGGGCAAGGACACCGCCTCCAGCAAGATCAGCGAAATCCTCACGAAGACCGTCTCCTACAAGCTGAAGGCCCAATCGCGGGGCGAGGAACTGGCCGACCAGGCCGTGATCCCCGCCCTCGGCCTCTCCGCCGTGGCGGGCGGGCTGGGCGGGACGAGCGCGGCCCTCGCCGTCATCAATTCCGACCTCGGGACCGGCATCCGGATGGCCGCCCCCCTGGGCATGCTGACCTCGATCACCCTCTGCGCCCAGCACGGCATCCTGGTCAAGGACGGCCGCGCCCTGGAGGCGATGCACAAAGTCGACACCGTCCTCTTCGACAAGACCGGAACCCTGACCCAGGAGAAGCCCGAGGTGGGCCGCGTCCTCTGCTGCGGGGAGCACACCGAGGAACGAATCCTCACCCTCGCCGCCGCCGCCGAGCAGAAGTTCACCCATCCCATCGCCCGCGCCATCCTCGACAAATTCGCCGCCCTCCATCGCCCCCTGCCCGGCCTCGACGCCTCGAAGTACCACGTCGGCTACGGCATCAACGTCGGGATCGAGGGGCAGGACATCCGCGTCGGCAGCCGCCGCTTCATGGAGATGGAACACATCTCGATCCCGAAGGCGATCGAGGAGGAATTCAAGGCGATGCACGCCGCCGGGCATTCCTTCGTCTGCGTCGCCGTCGACCGGCACCTCGCCGGGGTGATCGAGTTGCAGGCCTCCAACCGGCCCGAGGTCGAGGGGATCATCGCCGGCCTACGCGCCCGGGGCGTCAACCACATCGCGATCATCTCCGGCGACCACGAGAAGCCGACGCGGCGCCTCGCGGAACACCTCGGCATGGACCGCTACTTCGCCGAGGTGCTGCCCCAGGACAAGGCCCGCTACGTCGAACTCCTCCAAAAGGAAGGCCGGACCGTCTGCTTCGTCGGCGACGGGATCAACGACTCGATCGCGCTGAAAAAGGCCGACGTCTCGATCTCCCTCCGGGGCGCGAGCACCATCGCCACCGACACCGCCCAGATCGTCTTCATGAAGGGGAACCTTGCGAAGATGTGCGACCTGAAAGACTTCTCCGTGGCGATGGAACGGAACGTGCAACGGAGCTGGAACCTGATCCTCCTGCCGAACGGCTTCTGCATCGCGGGCGTCTTCTTCCTCGGCTTCAACATCTGGCACTCGGTCTTCTTCAACAACGTCTCGGCCATCCTCGCCCTGATGAACGGCCTCCTCCCCCTGCGCAAGGCCGCCCGCCTCCACACCGACCGGATGCGGGCGCTGCTCGACACGAAATAGCGACCCCATCGCGACACACACAACAACCCCTCCCGTCCCATGATCCAAGTCCTCCTCCCCGGCGAAGCCACCCTGAAGGAACTCGCCTTCGAAGAGACCCCCGCCTTCCGCAGGCAGATCACCGCGGCGCTGTGGATCGACCTGCTCCATCCCACGCCGGAGGAGGAACTCTCCCTGGAAAACATCCTCGGCCTCGAGATCCCGAGCCGCGAAGAGATGCACGAGATTTCGGAATCGAGCCGCCTCTTCGTCGAAAAGGAAGCCCTCTACATGTCGTGCTGGGCGCTCTGCTACGAGACCGTCATCCCGCAGAACGCCTCCGTCACCTTCATCCTGACCGCAAAGCACTTCGTCAGCATCCGCTATTCCGACCACCACGCCTTCCGCGTCTTCAACCAGTCGCGGGGCCGCCTCCAGGGCCGGAAGCCCGTCAGCACCGCCTGCGCCCTGGTCGACCTCCTTGAAGCGATGATCGGCCACATCGCCAGCACCCTCCGCCTGCTGGAGCAGGACCTCAACAGCCTCTCCACCCTCATCTTCTCCGAACAGGACACGCAGAGGAAGGCCGCGAAGAAAGTCGGCCTCAAGCAGATCGTCCACCGGATCGGCAAACGGAACGCCGTCGTCTCGAACCTCCGGGAGAGCCTCGTCAGCCTCTCCACGCTGACCCCCTTCCTCATCGGCAACGCGACGTGGAAGATCGTCCCAGACCTCTCCGGCCGCATGCAGACGATCAAGCAGGACATCAAGTCCCTCAGCGAATACGACGCCCAGCTCTCGGCGGAGATCACCTTCCTCCTCGACTCGACCATCGGCCTCATCAGCGTCGAACAGAACCAGAGCATGAAGGTCCTCAGCATCGCCGCCGTGCTGGTCGCCTTCATCTGAACTCGGACGCCCTCCCCATGGAACTCCTCGCCCTCCCGCCGACCTCCGGCCCCCGCCGCCAGGCGCGGACGCGGCGTCTGCACATCGGAGGCATCGTTATCACCGCCGAGGCAGGCGGCACCCGGCTGCGCCTGGAAGGGGACCCGATCCGCCGGGCCGCGCAGCCGGAGACCCGACGGGCCCTGGTCGATCGCCTCTTCTCCCTCCCCGCCCTCCTCTCCCTTCGCCTCGACCCGCGCCGGGGCTCGGTTTGCCTGACCCTCGACCGGGACCGCGGCACGACGGAGGAGTTCCTCGACGCGCTCGCCCACGCCATGCGGTCGCCCGCCCCCCGCCCGCTGCCGCTCCCGTTGGAGGAGGCGCTCCTGACCCGGCCCGATGCCGGTCCCGTCGAGATCGCCCGCCTCGGCAGGGAACTGACCTTCTGGCGGATCGAGACCCTGGCGCCCGACCGCTTCCGCCTCCGCCACCCCCTCCTCGCCTCGGTCCCGTTGCGGGAGCAGGTCGTCCTGGAGCTACGCCGCCTGCCCGACGTCGTGGGCCACGCCGCCTCCCTCTTCCAGCCCGCGACCCTCCACCTCCGCGTCAAACCGCACCGCGTCGATCCGACCGACCTCCGGGACACCCTCGACCCCGTCCTCGTCCACGGCCTGACGGGGAACGGACTCCAGCCCGCAACCCTTACCGAAACCCTGGTCCACACCAATCTGGTGCTGGCCCCGATCTCCGACTTCCTCTTCCCCCCCCTCGGCATCGCGAACTTCCTCCTCGTCGCCGCGATCAACCGCAACCATGTCGCCCCGGCACTCTCCGACCTCCGCGAGGGGCGGACCAACCTCCACCTCCTCTACCTCAGCATCGGGCTCCTGACGCTGCTGACCTTCGACTTCTTCGCCGCCGCCACCATGTACTGGCTGCTCCTGTTCTGGCCCCGCAAGGCGGAGCAGATGCGGTTGCGGCACGAGGCCGATTTCCTCTCCCACTTCCTGCGGTACCCCCAGCGGGTGTGGGTCGATCGGGAAGGGGACGGCACCTCCGTCGAGACCCCGCTCCACAGCCTCCCCCCGCGCAGCGTCGTCGTCCTCGGCTCCGACGACATCGTCCCCGGCGACGGCGTCATCGTGAGCGGTCGCGCCCTCGTCAACGACCGCCTTATCACCGGAACTGCGGTGCCCCGGGAGAAAGCGGCAGGCGACCGCCTCTACGCCTCCAGCCGCGTCCTGGAAGGCCAGGTGCGGCTGCGGATCGACGCGCTTCAGGAGACAACCGTCGCTGGACAGCGGGCCGCTTGGCATCGGGCCGCCTGGGTCCGCCAGCGGACGGAAAAGGAAGGCCGCGCCCATCGCTTCGCCGAAAAGGCGGTCCTCCCCACAATGCTCTTCGGGGCACTGGCCCTCACCCGCGGGGGCCTCGGGATGGCGAAGGCGGTCCTGCGCCCCGACTACCTCTCCGGCCCGCTGTTGAGCGACACGTTCCTCGACCTCGCCACGACGATCCGCGGCGCACAGCACGGCATCCTCCTCGCCGACCTCGCCTGCCTCGACGTCCTCCTGGAGGCCGACACGATCATCTTCGACGACACCGTGGCATGGCAACTCGAAGGCTCCCCCGGCCACGCCCTCGTCGAAGCCCTCCAGGCCTATTCCTTCAGCGAGATCGTCTTCTTCTCCGAACGCTCCGCCGGCGAGGCCGCGCGGCTCGGCTTCGACCATATCGAGGCCGACCACGCCTCCGAGGACAAGCGGACCTTCCTCTCCCGGCGCCAGACAATGGGCCACGGCGTCGTCTACGTCGGCGACTGCCTCGGCGAAAAACAGCGCCCCATCGCGGCGCAGGCCGACCTCGCCATCTGCGTCCGGGAGACACCCGACCTCCCTCCCTTCTCCGAGTCGTCCCCCCCCATCGTCTTCCTCGGGGCCGACCTGAACAAGGTCATCGCCCTGATCGACCTGGCCCGGGACACGGCCCAGGAGGCCCGCGCGGCACGGCACCTCACCCTCGCCCCGAACATCGCCGCCAGCGGCGCGGCGCTCTATCTCGGGGCCTCCGTCAGCGCCGCCGTCCTCCTCACCAACCTGGGAACCTTCGCCAATTACCTCCGTCACAGCACCACCCTCCACCTCACCGGAGCGCGAACCCGGCAACTTGTCTAGGGCCCGCGTTTCGCCTAGAATTCCTTTATGAGCGCCGCCGCCCTCCCTTTCGACGCCGTGCCCTTCCCATCTGCCGGGACAAAAAGGAAGCGCCCCTCCCGGGCCAAGACCCGGCCGAAGGCCGAGGTGCCTCCGCAGGCCACCATCCCGCCCCGGGCTTCCCGGATGCTGCGCGACCTGCTCGAAAAGAACCCGAACCTGAAAGACTTCAGCGTCGCGAAAATCGTCCAGGGTGTCGGCGGGTCGACCTCGTTCGGCACCTGCCTGATGATGTGCTCCCTGCCCGAAGTGCTCCCCATTCCTATCCCCGGCCTCACCGCCGTCGTCGTCCTGCCGACGGGCATCATCGCCGCCCAGATGATGGCGGGCAACGACCGCATCCGGCTCCCCAAGGCGCTGCTCCGCCGGAAGATCCCCCGGAAGGCCCTCGCCACCGCCGTCCACGCCATCCTTCCCTTCCTCGAAAAGACCGAAAGGTACATCAAACCGCGCTGGAAATGGGCCACCCATCCCGTGGCGAAGCGGTTCGTCGGCTTCGTCGTCTTCCTCCTCGCCCTGGCCATCGCCGTGCCGCTCCCCTTCACGAACATGCCGCTGGCCATCGCCGTCTTCCTCATCGCGATAGGGCTGGCGGAGAACGACGGGGCGCTGATCCTCGTCGGCATCGTCCTGGGCCTCTCCCTCATGGCCCTCTTCGGCGGCGCCCTGATCGGCCTGCTGGGCGTGCTGTTCGGTGCGGCTTAAGATAACGAGCCTACAGGCTCTCCGATTCGGCCTGCGGCAACGTCCGGGCCTGCGCCTCCAGGGAATCGACCTGCTTGCGCAGCTGCCGCAGCTCTTCGAGCATTTGCCGGACCTCCGATTCCTCGGTCTTTTGCAGCGGCCCCAGGAAGAGGGTGGAGATATAGGCCGCGATCGTGCCGAAGAGACAGACCCCCGCCGCCATGAGGACCAACGCGACGATCCGCCCCTCCTCCGTGACCGGATACTTTTCGCACGAGACCGTCGTGATCGTGCTGAAGGCCCACCACATCGCATCCTCCGCCGTCTTGATGTTCGAGTCGGACGCGGTCTCCAGGCTCAACTCGGCGATCGCGCCGAAGACCGAGACCAGCACCGCCATGAGTACCACGGAGACGACCCCGGTCTGGGCCCGGTTCCGGAAGAGAAAGTGCGAAATATTCTTCGTCGACCGGAAGGCGCGAAGCAGGCGCAGGAGACGGATGATCCGCAACCAGCGCATGTGCTGGAAGACGGGCAGGACGGGAATGCTGGAGAGGAAATCGATCCAGCCCCAGCGCAGGAATTCGAGCTTGGAAGGCGCCTTCCAGAGCCGGATGAAAAAATCGGCCAGAAAGACCATGCAGATGGCAAAATCGGCGCGGTCGAGGATGGCCACCGTCGCCTCCGAAAGAGGGGCCAGCGTCTCCACCGCGAAGACGATCAGCACGTAGACCGAAAGAACCAGCAACAGAAGCTGGAAAAGGTTCACTTCGTCGTGCTTCTCCTGATGCCGTTTGTCCTGGGAATGCTTCATACGGGAATGCCGCCAACCTAGACGGAATCGCCTGCCGCATCCGCTCGGGAAGGTGACTTTTCGGTATCTTTTCGAGGGCCTTTTTTGCCGATACAGGCCAAGCTGCATTTTTTGTCACACAATTGGAACAAGGCCGTCGTTGACGGTCCTCCCGGTTTCGCCTTGCCTTTTTACCATACAAAAGGAGGGTCGATGGCCTTTTCAGAAAACCAATCCGCCGACGAGCGCACCCTGATCCACGTCGAGCGCCCCCCGGGCGTCGAGACCGTCCTGCGGCAACTGCTCGAGACGAACGCCGCCTACGCCCAAACCTTCGGCGACAAGGCGAAGCTGGTCGGCGCACCGCGGCACAAGCTGGCCGTCCTGACCTGCATGGACGCGCGGCTCGACCCCGCCCGATTCATCGGCCTCAACGAGGGGGACGCCCACGTCATCCGCAACGCCGGCGGGCGGGCCAGCGACGACGCGATCCGCTCCCTCGTCGTCTCTTGCAAGCTGATGGGGACCACCGACTGGCTCGTCATCCATCACAGCGGCTGCGGCATGCAATCCTACAGCGACGACGACATCCGCCACCTGCTCGGCCTCGAGGACGAGGCCCACCATGCCGAGGAGAGCAAGTGGCATCACGTGAAGAAGAGCGCCCAAACCCCGGCCGACATCCACTGGCTCACCTTCAGCGACCTCTCTCAGAGCATCGTCGAAGACGTCGAAATCATCCGCCGCCATCCCCTCGTCCCGCCGTCGATCGCCATCTACGGCTACATCTACCACATCCACCACGGCACGCTGGAAC
>CAISZB010000553.1 GCA_903889845.1 uncultured Verrucomicrobium sp.
GGTCATCAAGCTCGAGGCCCCCGGCGCGGGCGTCCGGATCGACGGCTTCACCGCCGGGGCGACGGTCTTCATCAGCAGCCTCGATCCCGGCGGCGCCCCCATCCGCACCTCCCGCCGCCTCCTCGTCACCCACCTCACCGACCTCCAGGACACCGGCACCCGCTACGGCGAGGCCGCGCGGCAGACCCTCCTGGAATGGGGGAACGTCCCCCACCTCGTCCGCGACGGCGCGGCGACCGTCCACATCGCCCTGGCCGAGCCCGCGGCCTACACCGTCTGGGCCCTCTCCACCGGCGGACGCCGCACGGAGAAGGTCGCGGCGTCGGTCGCCGACGGCCAGCTCGTCTTCACCGCCGCCGTGCGCGGGGCCGAAGGCGCGCGGATGCTTTACGAGATCGCCCGTTAAGCGGCGTGATTGAAAATCCCGAGGAACAAGGGTAGCGCCTCCTCAAGAGGAGGCAGTTCCGGATGCCAGAGCCTCTCCCATTCCAGGGAAAGCCCCCCCCGGTAACCGACCTCGACGAGCAGCTCGCGCAGGGCCTCGCCCGGGAAGGCCCCCTCTCCCGGAAGCGTATGATGGACGCCGCCGTCCGGGCCGGGAACGCTGTCCTTGTAATGGATGTGCCGGACCCGGGGGCCGATTTTCCGCCACGTCTCGGCCAGGGGCTCGCCCGTCTCCCGCCAGGTGTGGTGGCTATCCCAGAGGAGGGCGAGCGGTTCGTCCAGATAGGCGTTCAGGGCCAGGCAGCGGTCGGCGGAGGAGAAGACGTCGTGCGCTTCGAGGAGCACCTCGACCCGCCAGCCCTCCCGGGCCAGGCGCTCCCGCACCGTGCGGACCGTGGCCGCGGCGGCGGCGAGCTGCGCGGTGGAAAGCTCCGGACCGAACGGCGCCCCCGCCTCCCCGAAGACGCGCAGGTAGGGAACCCGCAGCGTGTCGTGGGCCAGCGCCGCCATGGCGTAGAAGGCGTCGAGGTCGGCGGGCTTCGCCGAGAGGAGGGAGAGGGAGGTGCCCAGGACCCGGACCTCCGGGGCGAAGGTCCCCGGGGGATGCTGCCGGAAGTGGGCGGGCAGGTCGGTCGTCCCGGCCAGGGACCGGAGCTCGACGAAGCCGAGGCCGTGGGCCCGGGCCAGCGCGCAGGCTTCGGGAAAGGTGGCCTGGGGCGAGCCCAGCGTCGAAAAGCCGAGGGGAAAGGGCGAGGACATGGCGGGACTCCGATCATGCAGGCGGCGGCGGGGGAGAGAAAGGCGAAAACGGGGAAGGGCGCGTCCCGATCGTCGCATTCGCCGATGGGCTATTGGCATCGGCGTCCCGGAGGCGTTAGCCTTCCGGGCACCATCCCCATTCCGCCCATGCCCTCGATCTTCAACTACGGTTCGATCAACATCGACGACGTCTACCGCGTCCCCCACTTCGTCCGGCCGGGGGAAACCCTGGCGAGCCTCGGCTTCACGCGCGGCGCGGGCGGGAAGGGCTTCAACCAGTCGGTCGCCCTCGCGCGGGCGGGCGCGACGGTCCGCCACGTGGGCCGCTACGGGCCGGAAGCCGCCTGGCTCCGCGATCGGCTCGCCGCCGAGGGCATCGATGTCCGCGGCCTCCTTCCTTCCGACCTGCCCGCGGGACGCGCCCTGATCCAGGTCGACGACCGGGGGGAAAACGCGATCGTCCTCTGCGCCGGGGCGAACCACGCGCTGACGCCGGACGACCTCCCCCCGCTTCTCGCGGAGGCGGGGCCCGGGGATTGGTTCGTGACGCAGAACGAAACCTCGGCCGTCTCCGAGGCCCTCTCCCTGGCGCACACGCGCGGCCTCACCGTCTGCTTCAACCCCGCGCCGATGACCGGGGCGGTGCGGGACTACGCGCTCGACGCCGTCGACTGGCTCATCGTCAACGAGACCGAAGGGGAGGCCCTCTCCGGGGAAACCGCACCGCCCGAAGTCCTGCGGGCGCTGCGGCGGCGCTGCCCCCGCGCCCACCTCGTCCTGACCCTGGGCGCGGAAGGCGTCCGGTGCCTGGCGCCGGATGGGGAGGAAGCCGTCGTCCCGGCCCTCCGCGTGACCCCCGTCGACACCACGGCGGCAGGCGATTCCTTCATCGGCTACCTCCTCGCCGCCCGCCTCCGGGGAACGGCGCTGGAGGAAGCCCTCCGGCAGGCCTGCCGGGCCGCCGCCCTCAGCGTGACCCGCCCCGGCGCCGCCGAATCGATCCCCCGCCTCGCCGAAATTTCCTGAATCCCCGCGCCGACGTCGGCCAGAGCCTTTCTTTATTGAAATCGCGGCGCCTGCAAGCGCCGTTCAGTCTTCGGCAACGTGCGGAGAGCCAAGCGGGCGGGCCGGAGGTAGGCTCAACCATGGCCTCCACGAACTCGACGACATCCCTTGTCCGGGATCTCCAGGAACTCCTCACCCTGCTCAGCGCCGCGCCCCGCGCGGTTTCTCCCCAGGCCCTCCGCCGGATCGAGCTGATCCGCGAGAAGATCCCCAAGCGCGTGATGGAGCACTTCGAGCGGCTTCGCATCCGGGGCAAGAAACCCCTCGCCCCCGTGCGGCACTCCGTCTGCACGGCCTGCCACCTCCGGATCCCGCAGAGCCACGTCCTCTCCATGATCCACTCCGAGGAAATCGACTGCTGCGACAACTGCGGCACGCTGGTCTACCTCGACGACGCCGACAAAAGCCTGGCCGCCCTCCGTTCCAATAATCCCGTCCGCACCGACGAGGCCCCGGCCCCGGCCTCGCGCCCGACCCGGCACGCCGGAACGAACCGGTTGAAGGCGGCCCGCGTCTAGAACGTGTCTACGCTTCCCCGGGGCGCCCTCACCCCACCACCCACCACGCCAACGGGAGAAAAGAGAGCGCCGCGGGGAGGCACCACCAAAGCGGGATCCACCTCACGGTGGTGACGAAGATCACCGCCGTCATCACGACGAAGAGCCACGCGTTGACCCCCGGCGTCAGACCGGCGTGGTAGATCAGCGCCGGGAACCGGAGCGGGTTCCAGAACCGGGGATCGATCGCCCCGCCGTGCCGCACCGCAGCCACGGCCAGGAGCGCCGCCCAGAACGCGGCGAAGAGGAGCGCCGACCGGAGCCAGAACGCCCGGTAGAACGCCTTGCGGGAGGCAATCGCCTCGGGGGAACGGTCGCGTCCCAGATAATCGCGGGCCATCCCGGAACGATGACGATCCCGCCGACCGAGA
>CAISZB010000554.1 GCA_903889845.1 uncultured Verrucomicrobium sp.
CCCTCCCTCGCCGTCATGACCGACCTCGCCCTCGACCCCTACACCACCCACGGCCACGACGGCATCTGGGACCCGAAGCGCAGCGACCTCGACAACGACGCCACGGTCGCCGTCCTCGCCCGGATGGGCGTCCTCCACGCCCGGGCCGGGGCCGACTTCGTCGCCCCGTCGGACATGATGGACGGCCGCGTCGGCGCGATCCGCGAGGCCCTCGACGGGGCCGGACTGATCCACCACGGGATCGTCGCCTACTCGGCGAAGTACGCCTCCGCCTGCTACGGCCCCTTCCGCGAGGCCGTCGGAAGCGGCGCCTCCTCCGGCGGCGGCTACCTCGACAAGCGGACCTACCAGCTCAATCCCGCGAACCGCCGCGAGGCCGTCCTGGAGGCCCTCCTCGACGAGGAGGAGGGGGCCGACGTCGTCATGGTGAAACCGGCGGGACCCTACCTCGACATCGTCCGCGAGGTCCGGGACGCCGTCCACGTCCCCGTCGCCGCCTACCAGGTCTCCGGCGAATACGCGCAGATCGTCGCCGCAGGCCAGGCCGGCTGGATCGACCTGCGGAAGATGCGGGACGAGTCCCTACTCGGCATCCGCCGCGCCGGGGCCGACCTCATCCTGACCTACTTCGCCCGCGCCTGGGCAGAGGATTTTTCCAAATCGCTTTAAAAAACTGTGAAAGAAGTAGGCATGGGCCGCGCGTTTGAACGCGTGGAGGACCTGCAGGCACGACCGAAGGGATGCTGTCCGTTTCGGATAGAGGGTGTCCGCTTCATTTAAGAGCTTATCCGTAAATAGGAGGAGGCACCTCCGATTCCCCGCTGGCGTACGGAGCCGATCTTGGCTACCATGGCCCCAAGACCGGCCCGGAGGGGGACCGGTACAGGCCCACATGACCGCATCATCGACCGAACTCCTCGAGGCAATCCGCTTCGGCCACTTCGCCGAAAAAGGCCATGCCGACCGGGCCTTCGGGAAAAGGATCGTCCTCGAAATCAAGAAGGCCCTGCTGGCCGGGAAAATCCACGGGGGCGACCCCTTCCCCACCATCCAGAAATTGAGCGACGAGCTGATGATCCCGGCGAAGTCGGCCTTCCAGGTGATCTCCATCCTCATGTCCGAGGGGGTCCTGGAAATCCAGGAAGGGGTCGGCTCCGTCATCAAGGGGATTCCCCCGCCCTCCCCCATGCAGCGGAGCTCCTTTCTCTCCGCCGAGGTCGAGCACTTCGCCGTCGAGGCCCGGTTCTTGGGCCTCAAGGAGGCGGAGGTGATCGACGCGCTGCGGGCGAACTGGATGTAGGTCGTGTTAAGAGCCTATACGAATAACCCGGCAGGGGCTGCGGCTTTTGCTTTTCGACCGGCGGGGAAGCCGCTATGAAAAGGCCGCCGCCATGAGCCACTGGAAGAAAATCCTCCTGATCGGAGGCGATCTGAAAAGCCGCCTCGCCCTCCACGACGTCATCGACGCGCGCCCCGCCCGCGACTGGCGCCTCATCAAGGTCCCCGACGGCGAGGAAGCCCTCACGCGGCTCCGCGCCGGGATCGACCTCCCCGACCTCTGCATCATCGACTTCGTCGCCGGGAACCTCGGCGGCCTCGACCTCCTCAAGAAGCTCCGCGCCGAGGAGAACCCCGCCCTCTCCCGCCTCCACGCCATCCTCTGCGCCACCCCGGAGGAATGGCAGAAAGTGCAGCAGGAGACCGGGGGCTCCCTTCCCATCTACCTCCCGAAGCCGTTCGATCCCAATCAGGTGAAGGCGGCGTTGGAGCGGGCGTTGGCTTAGGGGGGGCTTATCGGCCCTTCGGGACCGGGTACAATTGCTTCGGTTCCGAAGCTCTCCCCATGGTGATTCCTCCCAAGGAGGCTAGAGCGTTTTCATATCACGTAGACGCATGGATTCCGATGACCCTGAAAGGGTCAAAGCCATTAGCCGGTGTTTGAACGCCGTCGCGATAGCGACACAG
>CAISZB010000555.1 GCA_903889845.1 uncultured Verrucomicrobium sp.
CCGCGCTGGCCGAGGAGATCCCGAGCGAGGCCCTGGCCGTGAGCGAGAGCGGGATCAAGACCGCCGAGGACGTCCGCTTTCTGCGGCAGCAGGGGATCAACGCGATCCTCGTCGGGGAGACCCTGATGCGCGCCGAGAACGTCGGCGCGAAGGTGAGCGAGCTGCTGCTGGAAGACGACGAGTAGAATCGCTCACTGGTGGTCGAAGGAATCGGTGATCTTGTCGATCTGGTCCTGCAGCCACTTCCGGTACTCCAGTTCATCCTGCGCCCGGCTTTGGTTGTAGCCGTAGAACTGGCCCCGCTGCAGGTCGTCGACCTGGGCATCGGCCAGGTTCTTCAGCGCCACGAGGAGGTCGCCAACCGCCCGGGTGCGGGAGGCGTCGCTGCCTCCCCCGTGCTGGAGCTTGCTCCGGAATTCGAGGTGGGCCTGGCGGACCTGGTCGTCCTGGTTGAAATAGGTGTTGTCCGAGCCTCCCGAGCCGTTCTTGCCGCTGAGGTAGGAATGGAGCGCCCGGGTCCGGTCATGGAAGGCATCGATCTTTTGGCTCTCCGCCAGGAATTGATTCCAATCGTAGACGTCCCATTTCGGCACGCTGTCGATGCGGAAACCGAAGTAGCGGAACTTCCCGGTGATCGCCGAGTTCTGGCTGTTGAAGGAGGCCTTGTCGAGGTCGTTCCCCGTGTTCACCTTCGTCGCCTGGGTGACGACGCCGATCACCTTGCCGATCTTCGAGTCGAAGACGGGACCGCCGCTGTTCCCGTGATAGATCGGGTTGCTGAACTCGACCTTCTGCGTGCCCACGGCCTTCAGTTGCCCCCGCGTGGGCAGGATGACGTCGGCCCCCTCGCTGTTGCCGGGCGTCAGCAGGTCGTCCCCGACCTGGGATTCCTGGGAGACGTTCGCGCAGAGGGTCAGGTACTTGTATCCCTTGTCGGCAATCGGGATCACCGCCAGATCCCGGTCGGAGGCCCCCTTGAGTCCGGCCATGGGGATTTCGTCGCCGCCCTGGGTCGTGATCTTCACGTTCGGGTTCGCGAAGAGGACGTGGAGGTTCGTGACGATGCAGGGACCGTCGGCCATCTTGACCAGGAATCCGGTGCCCGCTCCCTCGTCGCCCTTGATCAGGACGACGGATTGCATCGCCTCGGCTTCCTGCGGGCTGGCGGCGCTCGTGCCGGAGGACGACGGCTTTGAGGTCGAGGAGGTATTCTGGGAAGCGGCGCCGGGAGCCGGAGCGGAGGCGGCCTCTCCGTTCCAGGCGGAAAGGGCCGAGTCGGTCTCCTTCAGCGCGACGTCGATCATCGCGTCGAGCTGCTCCGCGCCGGGATAATTCGCGGGGATGCCGCCCGGCATCCGGGACATCACGCTCAGCCGGTTGACGGTCTGGATGGCCGATTCGACCGCCTCGATGGCCTCGCCGCGATGACCTTTGTATTTCGTCGAGGGAGGGAGCTGCTTCAGCGTTTCGAGGGTCGTCTTGAGGAGCGGGGCTTGGTCGAGCGGCTTGCCGCCGAGGTCCTTCAGGCTGGAGAGGGTTTCCTTGACCTTGGCGAAGAGCGCGGGGACGTCGGGAGGGGGCGGGGCGTCCTGGGCGCAGAGAAGGAAGGGGACGAGGAGCAGCAGCAGGACCAGCGGCCCGGGCAAGGTGAGTCCTTTGCGGCTCATTCAGCGCCGATTGTTCCAGCGGCTCTTCCGATTGAAAAGGAAAATGCGGGTTTCAATGTACCTCGCCGACGTCCTGGATCGCCGTCGGATCGCTCCGTTTGAAGCAGAGGAGGAGCGGGATGCTGAGGGCGAAGAGGATCACCATGAACCAGAAGACGTCGACGTAGGAGAGGACCATCGCCTGGCCGTTGACGGCGTTGTCGATCGTGCCGATGGCCTGTTGCCGGGCCAGGTCGGGGGACGAGCCGGAGTTCATGAAGCTGGAGGTGAGGCCCTGGAGGCGCTCCGTGTAGGCGGGGTTGTAGGGATCGATGCGGGAGACGATCTGAGCCCGGTGGGTGGAGGCGGAGGACTGGACCATCGTGGTGATGATCGCGATTCCGATGCTGGAACCGAGCTGCCGCGTGAGGCTGAAGAAGCCGGCGCCGGAAGGGACGTCCTCCTTCGGCAGGGAGCCGAGGGTGGCGATCGAGAGAGGCATGAAGATCATTGCCGTACCGAAGCCGCGCCAGATGAGGGGCCAGAAGAGCTGCCCGGTTCCGGTACTGGGATTGATGTCCGTGAGGGCCAGCATCGCCCCGATGGTCATCAGGGCCCCGGTGGCGATCAGCGTCCGGGGATCGAGGCGCTTCATCAGGATGTTCACCGCGATCATCGCGGCGGCGGAGGCCATCGCGCCGGGCATGAGGAGGAGGCCGGTCTTCGTCGCCGTGAAGCTGAGGGAGCGCTGGGTGAAGAGCGGGATGGCGAACATCGCCCCGTAGAGGCCGATGCCGAGGATAACCGAATAGATACTCCCGGCAGCCAGGGTCCGGTGCCTCAGTACACGGAGATCGACGGCGGGGTGCTTGACGCGCAACTCGTGCCAGACGAAGAAGGCGAGGGAGACCGCGCTGACGACGAAGGAATTCCGGATGAAGGCGGAGTCGAGCCAATCCTCCTGTTCCCCCTGCTCCAGCACGATCTGGAGGCAGCCGAGGCCGACGGTCAGCAGGAGGATGCCCCACCAATCGACGTCCTCGTGCTTCTTCATGTCGGCCGGGTTGTCCCGCAACAGGAAGAGGGAGGCGAGCCAGATGCCGATGATGCCGAAGGGAATGTTGATGAAGAAGATCCAGCGCCAGCCGAGGGTGTCGGTCAGGTAGCCGCCGAGGGCGGGCCCGATCGTCGGGCCGACGATGACGGAGAGGCCGAAGAGGGCGGTCGCCTTGCCCTGGTCTTTTTTGTCGAAGGTCTCGTAGAGGATCGACTGGGCCTTCGCCAGGAGGCCGCCGCCGCCCAGCCCCTGCAGGGCGCGGGCGATGAGGAGCATCGGCAGGTTGACGGCCATGCCGCAGAGGATCGAGGCAAGGGTGAAGCCGATGAGGGAGAAGATGAAGTAGTTCTTCTTCCCGAAGCGGTGCCCGAGCCACGCGGAGAGGGGAATGACGATGATGTTCGCCATCGAGTAGGCGGTGGAAACCCAGCCGATCTCGGAAAGCGTCGCGCCGAGGTTCCCCTGCATATCGGGGACGGCGACGTTGACGATGCTGACGTCGATGACTTCGAGGATCGCGCCGAAGGAGGCGGCGAAGAGGATCGCCCACTTCAGCCAGCCCTGCTTCGCCGCGCGGTGGGCGATCCGGCTGGCGTACGGATCGAAGTCCGGGGTGGGGATGGCAAGGGCGGCGGCCATGAGGTTTGGTTAAGGTAGTGGATTTTTTCTGGGAGGCAATCTTTCGGGGGGAGGGGGGCGCGAAGAGGAGGGGCACCCCTTCGGGGCAGGGTAGAATCGCGCTTTGCGCTTACCTGTACAGCTGGGGGCTGTCCGCTTTATCGCCAAAGAGGGGCGTTGGTTGCCTCCTGGCCCTGCCAGTTTGTTTCCCCTTTGGGTGGATTGC
>CAISZB010000556.1 GCA_903889845.1 uncultured Verrucomicrobium sp.
AGGCTTCTGAGGGGTGCCCCCTCAGCCTCCAGCTAAGAGCCTGTAGGGGAAGAGAAGTGCGCGGTGGAGGCTATTCTCCTCCCGAGGCGCAGCCTCGGCTGAATCCCCGAATCTCCGAGGGTACGTATTGCGTGGGGAGACAGAGCCAAAACGCCCAGACTCCTATTGGGAGAAGGCCGCATCGCGACCCCCTAAAGTGCATGACACACTCCAGGGACGCGGCATGATCGGGCCGTGGTTTTGTCCCCGTTCCTGTTTCTGGTATCGGCCGCCGTGGTGAGCGGCCTCCTCCTGTGCGCCGCCTTCCCGCCGTGGGACCAGACGTGGCTGGCGTGGGTGGCCCTCTGGCCGGTCCTCCTGGGCGTTCATGGGGGTTTGGGGAAGGAGACCCCCGCGTGGCGGGACCGGCGGCTGTGGCTGGCAGGCTTCGCACTGGGGCTGGTCTTCTTTGCTGGGACGCTCTGGTGGATCGGGCTGGTGACGGTTTCGGGGACGTTTTGCCTGGTGGTCTACATCTCTCTTTATCCGGCGGCGTGGCTGGTCTGGGCGCGGCATCGGTGGGCGGATGATTTTACCTCGCCGGGGAATCTGGCGGCGGGGGCGGAGCTGGCCTCGGTCTGGACGGTGCTGGAATGGGTGCGGGGCTGGCTCTTCACCGGGTTCGGCTGGAACGACCTGGGTGTGGCGCTCCATCGGAATCTGCCGCTGATGCAGGGGGCGCGGTGGGGTGGGGTGCTCCTTCTTTCGTGGCTTGTCGTCTTCGTCAACGTCGTCGGGGTGCGGACGGCGATCCGCTTCGGGCGGGAGGCGAGGGGGAGGCAGCCGGTCCGGGCGCATTGGGACTTCGGCGTGGCGATGTTGATGGTGGCGCTGTTTTTCGCGGCGGGGATGCACCAGCTGCTGCGGCCCCGGGCGGGGGAGCGGCGGACGCTCCGTTTCGCGGCGGTGCAGCCTGCGATCCCGCAGTCGGAGGAGCATCCCTTCCCGCCGGAGCAGGCGCTCCGCCGCCAGCTCGACCTCACGGAGCAGGCCTCCCTCCTCAAGCCGGAGCTGGTTCTTTGGCCGGAGGCCCCGGTCGGGGTCTCCGTGCGGCTCCATCCCGATTATCGGTGGGCCTTCGACGGGTTGACGTCGTGGATGCCCTTCGGCCTCCTCGTCGGGTCGCTCGACTTCGACGACGGGCGGCTCTTCAACGCGGCGATGCTCTTTTCCCCCGGGCAGGACCGGGGCGCGGCCCCGCAGGTCTATTGGAAGAACCATCTCATTCCGTTCGGCGAATACGCTCCGTTCGCCGACCGGTTCCCCTTCATGCGGAAGCTGGTCCCCTTCGATCTCGATTTTTCTCCCGGGACGGCCCCCTCCGTGGTGACGCTGGCGCGGGCGGACGGTTCCCCGGTCGTCCTTGCGCCGTTGATCTGCTTCGAGGATTCCCTGCCCGATGATGCGCGGCAGGCGGTGCGGCGGCGGCCCGAGGTCGATGTCCTGGTGAACCTCACGAACGATGGGTGGTTCCGCTCCTCGCCGGGGGCGGCGATGCATTTCGCCAACGCGATCTTCCGCACGGTCGAACTCGACCGGCCCCTGCTCCGTTGCGGGAATACGGGAGTGACGGCGGCGGTGGAGCAGACGGGGCGGATCGCCTCGGTCTTTGAGGGGAAGGGAACGGGAATCTTGGCCGGGGAACTGGAATGGACCCCGGCGGAGACGACGCCCTACGTCCGTTACGGGAATTGGATCGTCGGGGTTTCCCTCGGGTTGATCGGGCTCAGGCTGTGGCGGGAGCGGACGCGCCGGACGCCTTGAAGAGGCGGATCGACTTGAGGCCGCGATAGTGGCCGTTGTAGTCGAGGCCGTAGCCGACGACGAATTCGTCCCCGATCCCGAAGCCAGTCCACTTCGGTTTGACGTTCACGGTCCGCTTCCGGCGCTTGTTCAACAGGACGCAGATTTCGACCTTTTCCGCCCCCAGCTTGCGCAGGTGGGCGGCGACGGCGTGGAGGGTGAGGCCGGTGTCGAGGATGTCGTCGAGGAGGAGGACGTGGCGGCCTTTGAAATCGCCCCGGCATTGGTCGAGGCCGCGCAGGATGCCCTGCGAAGCCGTCCCCTCGTAGCTGGAGACGCGCCAGCATTCGACGCCCGTTTCCGGCGGCATCCGGCGGAGGAGGTCGACGAGGAAGAAGAGGCTGCCGTTGAGGAGGGCGACGACGACGAGGGGTTTCCCCCGGTAGTGGGCGGTGATGGCGCGTGCCAGTTCCCCGACCCGCTTCTGGATCGCGGCGGCGGGGAGGAGGGTTTTTCCAAGAGGAGAGGGGGAAGGCTTCGGTTTCATGGATTGGAAGTGGCCGGGGCGTTGAGTGTGGTCGGCGGGGAGTACCAGCCGACGGGGGTCCGCTTCCAGACCTGGGCATGGCCGGGGGAGGCGGCCCGTTCCTGCGGCGTGGTGAAGCGGTAGTCGTAGAGGAGGGCCCGGATGTAGTGGGGCGGCGTCGAACCGAAGGGGGCGGAGGCGAAGAGGCCCGTGACGTCGGGGGAACCCTGGAGGAGCCGCGCGAGGAGGTTGGCGAACCACGGCGTCTTGTCCCCGGTACTGAGGGCGGCGAACCACATCTGCCAGTCGAGCCGGGGCTGGAATGGGGCGATCCAGGCGGGGCGCGCGCCGGGAGGAAGGTCCGGTTTGTAGCGGAAGCGGTAGGGCTTCCAGCGGACGCCGTCGAGGCTCCCCTCGATCTCGATCTCCCCGCGGGACTTCGTCATGACGGGGAAGAGGTGGTAGGCGTTCACGCTGTGCCAGGGGGTGGTCCAGGTATCGACCCAGCCCAGCGGGCCGGGCAGGGCCTCGACGTCGGCGACCTGCCCGAGGCTCAGGACGAGGCTCCAGAGGAAGAGGGCGCCGCCGAGGCCGTAGGTGAGGAGGCGGCGGCCCTCGGTGGTCGGGATGTGGCGGACGGGCCGGAGGAGGTTCCCCTCCCGCAGGCCGGGGAAGAGGCCGGAGAAGGGGACGAAGCACCGGTCGTCGAGGAGGATGAAGGCGAGGGCGAGGGCGAGGAAGTTGAGGAAGGCGAAGTTCCCGGTGAGGATCAGCAGGAGCTGGAGGAGGGCGATGCCGAAGAAGGCGATCCGCCGCAGTTTCTTCCCGCCGAAGAGGAAGCAGGGGAG
This sequence comes from uncultured Verrucomicrobium sp., assembly GCA_903889845.1. Lineage (GTDB taxonomy): Bacteria > Verrucomicrobiota > Verrucomicrobiia > Methylacidiphilales > GAS474 > GAS474. The sequence goes on from CAISZB010000556.1 coordinate 3,157, forward strand.
GACGATCTCCACGACGAAGACGAAGGCGATGCCGAGGTAATCGACCCACAGCGGGGCCTGGAAGAGGTGCCAGGCGAGGGGGGAGGGGCTGGGTGAACCAGTGCCAGCGGAGGGCGTCGAAGGCGGGGCCGTGCCAGGAG
>CAISZB010000557.1 GCA_903889845.1 uncultured Verrucomicrobium sp.
CAGGTGATTGAGGGCGACGAGGGCCTGAGGGGTGGTGCCGTATTCCCGGGCGATGGCGTAAAGGGTTTCCCCCTTCCGGACACGATGGACATGGCTGGCGGAGGGGGAGCCGTCGTCGGCCCACGCCGCGGGGGCGAGGCCGATCCCCCCCCACAGCAGACAGGTCAAAAGCAAGGCCCGGAACACAGACCCGATTTTGTGACATAAATTAACCGGGACGGCGAGAGTTGCGTTTGCGCGATTTGGCGATAGGTTTAGCGACCCTCCGTCATGACTCCTCCCGCCCTCCCCATCCCCGACCGCCAAGGCGAGCGGGACACGCGCAATATCCCCATCGACCGCGTCGGCGTCAAAGGCCTCCGCTACCCCGTCGAGGTCCGCGACCGGACCCACGCGACGCAGGCCACCGTGGCGACCTTCGCCATGACCGTCGACCTGCCCCAAGAATTCAAGGGGACCCACATGAGCCGCTTCGTGGAGATCCTCAACGCGCACGGGCGGCTGATCCATGTGGAGAATATCGGGGAGATGCTCCGCGCCCTCCAGAAGCGGCTCCACGCGGAGCGGGCGCACATCGCGTTGGAGTTCCCCTATTTCATCGGGAAACCGGCCCCGGTGACGGGGGCCGTCGGGCTGGTCGATTATCAGGTCCGCTTCGAGACCTCGATTGATGGAAAGCAAGGGGACTTCGTCCTCACCGTCGTCGTCCCGGTGACGACGCTCTGCCCCTGCTCCAAGGCGATCAGCGCTTACGAGGCCCACAATCAGCGCGGTTACGTTTCCCTTTCCGTGCGGTTCAAGAAGACCGTCTGGATCGAGGAATTGATCGCCCTGATCGAGGCCTCGGCCAGCAGCGAGATTTTCTCCCTCCTGAAGCGGCCCGACGAGAAGGCCGTGACGGAGCGCGCCTACGACAATCCCGTCTTCGTCGAGGACTTGGTCCGGAACGTGGCGCTGCGGGCGAATGCCGAACCCCGGATCACGTGGTACCGCGTCGAGGCGGAGAACATGGAGAGCATCCACAACCACGCCGCCTATGCGCTGATCGAGAAGGACCGGCGCGGGGAAGCGGGGAAGGCGTCGGCGAAGAAACCGAAGGCCAAGGCGAAGCGTTAAGCTTCGCCTTCTTTTTCTTCCGCGTCCGCTTTCTTTGCCTTCTTGGTCTTGGTCTTGGTCTTGGTTTTGGCGGGGGGGGTGTCCTTCACCACGGGGGCGTCGCGCCAGAGGCCTTCCAGGTTGAACTTGCCCCGGGTGCTTTGGTGGAAGATGTGGACCATCACGTCGCCGTAATCGACCACGATCCATTGGCTGGCCGGGTAGCCGTCGACGGCGAGGGGGCGGAGGCCGTAATCGTCCTTCAGCGCCTTTTCCAGGCCGTTGCCGATCGCCTTCAACTGCGGCTCCGATTCGGCGGCGCAGATCACGAAGAAATCGGCGACGGAGGAAACCTTCCGCAGGTCGAGGATGACGGGGTCGAGGGCTTTCTTGTCCTCCGCGAAGGTGCGGCAGAGTTTGGCCAATTTCAGGCCGTCGGGGGTGGCAGGCATAGGGATGTCGGGCGGAGCCTACCGGTACAGTTTCCTTTTGGCAATATGCGCCGCGACGGGGCCCGGGACGAGGTGGCCGATGGGAAGGCCCGCCTTCACCCGGTGCCGGATCTCCGTCGCGGAGATGCCGACGACGCGGGGCGAAGGGAGGGCGACGACGCGCTGTCCCTTCGGGAGACGACGGTCCCGCCCCGTCCCCGGCCGGTCCATGACGAGGAAGGTGACGAGGCGGTGGAGGGCGGCGGCGTCCTTCCATGTGCCGAGCTTCGCCACCTGATCGGCCCCGACGATCCAGAACAGTTCCGCGTCGGGGAAAACGGAGCGGAAGGTGAGGACCGTCTCGATCGCGTAGGAGGGGGCGGGCTGGGAAATCTCGATCGTCGAGATGACGAAGCGGGGCTCCCCGACGGCGGCCAGGGCCTTGCGGAGGAGGGCCAGGCGGTCGGCGGCGGGGGTGGGGGCCGCGCCCGGCTTGTGCGGGGACTGGGCGCACGGGATCCAGACGACGGCGTCGAGGCGGGCCTGCTCCAGCGCGTCCCGCGCCCCGATGAGGTGGCCGTGGTGGACGGGGTCGAAGGTGCCGCCGTAGAGTCCGAGCCGGACGGGGCGGGGCGAGGGAACGGAGGCGGGCATGCGACTCCGGATGGTAAAACGCGAGAAACGCTTGTCGATCCGGGAAAAATCCTTTAGCGTCACCCTTCCCCGTCGGCGGCTTCGGCCCCGGCGGCATGAAACGTAACGGGCCGTAGCGCAGTCTGGTAGCGCACTTCCTTGGGGTGGAAGGGGTCGCGAGTTCAAATCTCGCCGGTCCGACGTTTCGCTTTCCGATCGACTCGGAGAGCCAGGTCAACGGTGCGTCAGGCGCCGCCACGGTTTGCCATCAACGGCCAAAAATCTGGCAGTAGGATGGTGGTCAAAAGAGCCTTGGCCAAGACGATTCCTTACGTCACTTCCCTTGTTCGGCAGTACTGAAACAGATCGAGGGTATCGTGCTGGCGGGACTTTTCGCCATGTCGTGGACCGCGTTAATTACCCAGGAGATAGATATCGCTGACTTCGAGGCCGTTTTGGGCGGCTTCGGAATTGAGGCCGACGGAGAGGCGGCGAATGTCGGCACCGGGATGGGGATCATGACCTCCGTTTCCCATGAAGCTATCGATGGGGATGTAGGAGACATGCCATTCCCCGTCGTCCTTGATGATCGGAAACGGAGTGACGGTCATCTTGTCCTTGCTGTCCCAAACCATAAGGCAGACGCGGGCACCGGTCGCCCGTGCGCGGACGAGGACGGCATCGGTCTTGTCCAGGCTGGCTTCCTGGGGAATCGTGAAACGGGGATAGGCCCAATGGTCGCCCTCGCCGAAGACAACCTTGAACCCCCACGTCGCGTCGGGGGAATGGGTGAATTGCATTTTCCCGGAAGCATTGGCCTGCCACCGGTTCACTTCGGCGATGGGCAGGATGAATTGGTAGGAGGCTTTTTTAAGGCGTTCCTCCAAGCCGATGTCCGGAATCAGCGCGAGGGCGGCCGGCGCGATTTTCATCTGCGGCGAGGTTGCCTCAATCGACAAGCGCCGGGTTCCCTGCGCGTCGGCGGGCAGGGAAGCGACGGTGACGGTGGAGGCAACGATTGTGCCAGCATGGGGGGCGACCGTGACGGGCGAAATCGCCGTGCCGGAGGAGACCTTCACGGAGACCGTCCGGGATTCGTCGGAAAGGTTGTTGATCCGGAGGTGAAGGGGAAACGTGTCCATGCCCTGCGCAAGGAGGTAGCCGTGTGAGGAGGCGGAGATCGTGGGATCAAGCAGAGGTTGCAGGACGACGGACGAGGCGGGAACGACGGAATCGGCCCCCTGACTTGAGGCCGTCAGGGCGGCGGCGGGGGTATCCCGAATTAGGTAGCCATCGAGGTCGGCCTTGGCCATTTTGACGTAGCCAAAGCCGTCGGGGATCGGCACCGCCCCGGAAGAGGTGCCCGGGAGGAGTCGCCCGTCGGCGCCCCGGACTTCACTCACCGGCACGGGAAGGGAGACGGTCGCCTTCGGATCAACCTTGCCTGTGTAGAGGGTGACGATGACGCTTTTATCGGTGGAGGAAAACACCCGCGCACGCTGGATCTCCCTCGCTCCCTCGGTCTTCAGGTCTCCCAGGTAAGTCGTGGCGTTCAGGAGCCGAACGGCGGCGGCGTAGACGGCCATGGAGCGCAGGGGGGCTCCGTGCCCGTCGAGCATGCCGAAGTTCTGGCTCCCCTTCTCGCTGTAATCGACGTAGAGGAAGGGGAAGTACCCGGCAATGCCGCAGGCGCGAGCCTCGGCGGCATCCCCGGCAAAGGTCAGGGCCGTCTCCGCCTGCTGCGCGGCGGTGGGAGGTGTCCCGGACTTGCCCTCCCAGGGGGACCCGATTTCGGTGATCCAGATGGGTTTGGCCTCGTGACCGTTTTCTTTCAGCATGGACCGGAATCCGGAGATGTACGATTCGAGGCCGAGGGGACTTCCGTAATAATGGATGCTGATGAAATCGGCCTCGTCGAGGAGGCCGTTCTGGGCGCCCAGCGTAAAATAGGCCTTGTTCATCGAGGCGAACACGGGGCTGACGGGCGTGTCGATGCCCGCGTGGCGCAGGGCATAGCGGACGGTCTTGAAGGTGGGGACGAATTGCTCGGCAGGGAGATTGATCAGATCGACCTCGTTCCAGATTTCGAGGCCCCCC
>CAISZB010000558.1 GCA_903889845.1 uncultured Verrucomicrobium sp.
GTGACGGTTCCGGCCACCCTCGGCGCCTCCCTGGAGAAGCTGCTCAAGCCCCTGCCCGCGGAGGTCTCCCTCCCGAACTCGGCCCAGGACCGCTGGATGACGCGGGCCCTTACCGGCCCGCTCTGGCGGCGCGGCGTCCCGAAGCTCTCCCTCCTCTGGCTCACCGATCCTTCCGTGACGGAGCGGGAATCGCCCCCCGGCAGCAACGCCTCCATCCTGGCTATCCGCGCGCAGGACGACAACCTCCGCCTCCTCCTCCAGCGGCTGGAGGAAAAGGGCGTCCGGGGGAAGACCGACGTCTTCGTCGTCTCCGACACCGGCTACTCCACCGTCAGCGAAGGGATCGACGTGGCCGAGGAGCTGGCCCGCTCCGGCTTCAACGCCGTCCGCAAGCTCCGCCCCGAGGTGGTGAAGGCGGCGGAGGGGAACCCGGCAGCGGCCCTCGCCCCGAGGCAGGTCCTCGTCTCCGGATGCGGCGGGACAGTCCTCCTCTATGTCGGGAAGCACGACGGGGAGACGGTCTCCCGCCTCCTCGCCTTCCTCCAGCGGAGCCGCTTCGCCGGGGTGATCTTCTCCCGGGAGGCGCGGGAGGGGGCCTTCACCCTCCACCAGGCGAACCTGGCCACGGGTGACTGGGAAAGCCTGCCCGACCTCCTCTTCGCGATGCGCTGGTCGCCCGACGCGAACCGCTATGGCATCCCCGGCTCCGCCCCTTCCGACATCGGTTCCGGGGTCCGGCCCGGCGCGTGCGGGACGCTGAGCCGCTTCGACCTCCACGCCACGCTGATCGCCGCCGGACCCGACCTCCGCTCCGGCTGGGTCGACGACCTCCCGACGGGCAACGCCGACCTGGCCCCGACGATCGCGGGCCTCCTGGGCCTCACCTCCCCGCCGTGGATGGACGGACGGATCCTGCTGGAGGCGGTCCGCGGCTTTTCGTCGGCGACGCCGACGGCCGACACGGAGACCCTCTCCGCCTCCATCGGGGCGTGGAGCCAGGAAATGCGCGTGGTGACGCTCAACGGTGCGTCCTATATCGAGGAGGGAAATGGACGGGGGAACAATAAGGGCGGCGTGGGGGAGCCGTAGGGGACGCGCGACCCCCTACAGCAGCACCGCCGGGGTCCCCGTCATCAACAGCGCGTCCGACTCCGCCTCGTAATCGACTTCGGCCAGGCCGTAGCCGAAGAGGCGGAGGAATTCCTTCTGGTACCCCGCGAAGTCGGAGAGCTCCTTCAAATTCGCCGTGGCGACCTGGGGCCAGAGGGCGGCGACCTCGGCCTGGACGTCGTCGCGCATCTCCCAGTCGTCGATCCGGAGGCGGCCCTCGGCGTCCTGCGCGGGCGGGACGGCAAAGAAGCGCTGCATCTGCTCGATGCACCCTTCCTGCAGCCCCTTCGCCTTCATCACCTTGTAGAGGAGGGCGATGTAGAGCGGGACGACGGGGATCGCCGAGCTGGCCTGGGTGACGAGGGCCTTGCTGACGATGATCCGGGCGTCGCCGCCGGTCGGGGCGAGGCGGGCGCGGAGGGCCTCGGCGGTCGCCTCCAGGTGCTCCTTCGCCTTGCCGATGGTGCCGTTGCGGTAGATGGGGAAGGTGACCTTCGGCCCGATGTAGGAATAGGCCAGGGTCTTGAAACCGGGGGCGAGGACGCCGCCCTGCTCCAACGCATCGACCCACCACTGCCAGTCCTCGCCGCCCATGACGGAGACCGTGTCGGCGACGTCCTGCTCCGTTGCCGCGTCGAGGGTGATGTCGTGGACTTCCAGCCGGTCGGTGTTCACCGTCTTCGCCGTGTAGGGGGCGCCGATCGGCTTCAGGCAGGAGTTGGGGGCCTTGCCCGTGCGCGGATTGTTCCGCTTCGGCGCGGCGAGGCTGTAGACGAGGAGATCGACCTGGCCCCAGTCGGCCTGGATCCGCTCGACGACGCGCCGCTTCGCCTCGTCGGAATAGGCGTCGCCGTGGATGTCCTTCGCGTAGAGGCCCGCCGCCGCCGCCTCGCGCTCGAAGGCGACGGTGTTGTACCAGCCCGCCGTGGCGGTCCGGTCCTCGGAAGGAGGCTTCGCAAAGAAAACGCCCAGCGTCGAGGCGCCGCCGCCGAAGGCCGCCGCGATCCGGGCCGCGAGGCCGTAGCCGGTCGAGGCGCCGACGACGAGGACCCGCTTCGGGACGCTGGCCAAAGGTCCCTTCGCCTGGACGTAGGCGATCTGTTCGCGGACGTGGGCGCGGCACCCGTCGGGATGGGTGGTGAGGCAGATGAAGCCGCGGATGCGGGGACGGAGAATCATCCGATGAAATTGCTATCCTCCGCCCCGTTCGTCCACAGAGAAATGAATCAAAACTTGGCCTTCTCCGTCACACCCGGAAATTCGTCGCTGCGGAAGGGGACGGCGGGGAACCCGGCCCCGTTGTAGAGGTTGCAGAGGGGGTTGTTCGACCAGGCGTAGCGGACGGCGACCGGCTTCGGGACGTCCTTCGAGCGGACGACGACGGCATCCCCGTCGATCGTCGCCTCGCCCCAGAACCACTTATGATCGTCGCCGCACAGGGCGAAGCCTTCCAATTGGCTCTGCGGGACGTTGCGGACGAGGGGCTTGCGGACGTCGGGCGCGAGCGACTTCGGAGCGTAATCAGACGGGATCGGCTTCGCGACCAGGCCGCCGTCGGCCCCGCCGACATGGGTGAACCGGACGCGGACGGCGTCCCCCTCCACCGCCATCGAGGCGTAGGAAGGACCGGCGAAGGGAACGCCCTTCCCGTAGGTGTTCGCCAGGGCGACAGCGGCGAGGCGCTCGCCCGGCGTCTTCTTGTCGCGGGGGTGGATGTCGTCCTCGTCGCCGACATCGATGAGGACGGCCATGCCGGTGTTCGGCAGGGCGAGGGCCTTCGTCTGCGCCTCGCGCAGCTCGCCCCAGTTGCTGTCGCCCGGTGCGGTGGCGCAGGTTCCGAAATTGGCGAGTTGGCAGAGGTAGAAGGGGAAATCGCCCTCGCCCCACTGTGCGCGCCAGTCGGTGATCATGAGGGGGAAGGAAGTCCGGTACTGGAAGGCGCGGCCCGAGTTATGTTCCCCCTGATACCAGATTGCGCCCCGGATCGCGTAGGGGATGAGGGGGGCGAGCATGCCGTTGTAAAGGTGGGCGACGACATCCTGCTCGCGCGGGGCCTTGGGCAGCCAGGGCGGGAAGGCGGCCTTTGCCTCGGGGGAAAGGGGCGGCAATTCCTTCTCGACCTTCGCCTGCCATTCTCCGGAAAGGTCGAGGCTTCCCCAGCGGATGAAGCTGGGAACCGCCGCGCCACCCGCCGGAGAGGCGATGCGGACGGCGAAGACCCCCTCACCCGCCTGCAGCTTCACCTTCCCGTCGATGTAAGCGTGGCGGTTCCCGGTGATGCCACCGTCCGTCGGCTTCGTTCCGGCAAGGCGCTCGCCGTTCCAATAGAAAGTCTCGAAGCCGGGAATCGGTCCGCAATCGACGGCGGCGCGGGCGGCAATGTCGGTGGCGGTCAGAGTCACCGTCCGGCGCAGCCAGATCGCGCCCGCATCGGGCAGCCCCGCGGAGGCGAGGGTGCCGGGAATCTTCACCGGCTTCCAGCCCGCCTCGGGCGTCGCCGTCACGGCGGTCCCGGCGTAGGAAGAGACATCGGCGGGCAAGGGCAGGGCGCGGTCGTTCTGCTGCTCCCACGCCTGGAGGGTCTCCGCGTAGGCCTTCGCTTGCTCGGGATAGGTCAGGAACGCCGCAATGCCCTTGTCCGCGCCCTCCTTCAGATCGGGCACGGTGTCGAGGGCCTCCTTGCGGGTCCATCCCTCGACGGGAGTGCCGCCCCAACTCGTGTGGATCAGGCCGACAGGGGCGCCCAGCTCCTTTTGCAATTTCCGACCGAAGTAGTAGCCGACGGCGGTGAAATTCCCCGCAGTATCGGGCCCGGCGACAGCCCAGCTCCCCTCGACGGTGTCGAGCGGGGTGGGGGAAAGCTTCTTCTTCACGAGGAACTGGCGGAACTGCGGATTGGCCGAGGCGGCCAGCTCCGCCGGCGCGCCGGTCGAGTTCTTCAGGACGAATTCCATGTTCGACTGGCCCGAGGCGAGCCAGACCTCGCCGATGAGGACGTCGGTGGCGACGACGGGCTTCGATCCCCCCACCCCCTGGATCGTCAGTTCGTAGGGACCCGCATCCTTCGTCGAGAGGTCGAGGACGGCACGCCAAACCCCGTTCGCGTCAGCCGTCGCCGTGGCGCTGGTCCCCGCGATGGAAACCGTGACGGCCTCACCCGCTGCGGCCTTCCCCCAAACGGGGACCTTCGCCGCCTTTTGGAGGACGGCGTGATCGCCGAAGAGCGGTGAAACGGTGACCTCCGCGCGGAGGACCAGGGGAAGAACCAGAACGGCCAGCAGGAGGAGGCGCTTCATAGAAAGGCCGTCCACTTAAACCAGGCTTTATTGTAAAAGCAAGGCGGGAGAGGCCGCGGCCTACTTCAGCGCCGCCCAAACGCGGTGGACGTCGTCATGATCCTCCAGGGCCTGGAGGAACTCGCCGACCTCGGCGCGATGCTCCGGGGTGATCTCGGGAAAACTCTTCGCGACGTAGCCGATCTCACTCGTGACGATCTTCCAGCCGTTCGTCGTCAGCCAC
>CAISZB010000559.1 GCA_903889845.1 uncultured Verrucomicrobium sp.
CCTGACGTACGCAGGGGAGCATAGTCCCCCACCGGCCCGACGAGGCAGGCGGCATAATGGCCGGAGTGCGCAACCGCATCGCTGACAGTCACCGATCCATTATTGAACGACCACCCCCCCCGGGGCCCGGCTTCGAATCCGCCGTTCTGCAACATATTCTTGGAAAGCACCTCCTGCGGGGCCTTGAAGAGACCGAGGTCGTCGAGATAGAGAACCGGAGGGGGCGTTCCCTGTGTTTCCCCCCGGAACTGCCATGAGGCGTCGAACCCGATGCTTCCTATTTTATCGGGAATGCGCTGGTTCGTTTTTTTCGCGGAAAACTCGTCGAACCGGATGGCGATTTCCTTCCAGCCACTCCAGGAAAGCCTCAACGGATAGATATAATAACCCTCCCCCTCGCCAGGGTAGACCAACACCGCAATCGTGTAATCAACCGGCTCTTCATTATAGCATTGGAATCGAATTCCGTCCGCGCCCGCCGTCGCAACCGCAAGATTCCGGTGCCGAATCCCCGCATGCTTTCCCGAAGAGGTATCAATGCGCCATTCCAACGACCTGCCCCCCTGCGCCACAATTTTGTCGTTCGAAATCGGCGTCGAGGCCGCTATCCATAACTTGGCCGCATCCGGCGCCTCCATGTCATCAATCAGCGCCCCCCGCTCCTCTCCCCGCAATGAGGTGCCGCACCCAGCCAATGTCACCACCAAGACTCCCCGCAAGACCCACAGAACGAAAGGACGATAACCGATCATAGAAAATTTAGAGAACACACCAAAACCTTGCGGTCCGGCGCCCTGAGAACACAAGCAAATCGCCCTCTCACGCCTGGCTATTGCAATTAGAGCGAAGAAGACCCGACCCTTATCGCCGCCTTCCTCATCAACCCACGCCGCGCCCACCCGACCAATCCCACCCCCAGCGACAGCAATAACAGGATCGAAAGGCGAGGCTCGGGGACCGCGAGCGGAATCGAAACATCGGTCACCACGAAGGATTCACCCGTTCCGGTAACCGGACTGCGGATGGAGAGATATAAGGTTTGGTTATAGGCAGTCGAAGACGCCATGGTAAAGGTTCCATTCAACGAGGAAACGGTGGTGGACTGCGTCAGATCGAGCAGGCTGCTCGCGTAACTCCAGCTCCCGCCTGCGGTCGTCGGCTCCGTCAAGGTGATCGTCATCCTCAACTTATCCGAGACATCCCCCGCCACCCCATCGCCGAGGCTTGATGGAGCCCCGCCGGTCGATAAAACCGTGTTTTTGGAGGCGCCTCCAAAATTAGTCGAGCCATTCGTCGCGAACTGAAGCTGATTGCTCGTCACCACCAGCCTACTCGCCCAATCGGGGTCCGTAAGCGATCCCGCCGTCGTGGAAAGAAATAAGCTGGCAATGGTGTAGGTTGAAGACCCAAACGTCGTTGGATTGACCTGCCCGAAAGTAAAATCCATCGAGACGGTAAAAGAGGTGCCCAGCGTGAAGGCAATCGGGGTCTGATAATAGACAATCGCATTGGCCGTCCCCGCCGTTCCGTTCCAGGTCATCGTCCCGCTCGAAGCCCCCGCGCTCACCGTGTAAGCGGAAGTCGAGCCACCCCAGTTCGAGTTCGCACTCAAGGCACCACTGGTGTACCCCTCCGCCGTCGAGAAATTCACATCCGTCGCCGACTGCGCGACCGCCCCGGCGACCGCGACGCCCAGGAAGAGCGCTCCGGCGATCCAACCGGAGCTTTTGAAAGGCTTTTGATTCACAGTTAAGGCTGGTTGGCTCATTTCCCGCTCGGGACTTGAGCGGGTATTTTATTTTTTCTCCGCAGTAAAACTAACGCAACGATAAATGCTTCACGTGAAGATATTCCAAAAAGAGCGCGGATGCAAGAATTTTTTATTTAGAAGCACGCCGCAAGAGAATCATCATTAAAACCCTAATCTTCAGCAGGTTCCAATTGTTGGTCGATGATTTTCCCCGTAATACGGTCGATGGCGACCGAAAGCCAATAGCGTTTCTCCCCTTCCACCACAAATTGGTCCAGACCCGCCGCCGATGTGGGAAACCGCCCTGTCTGGGCGACGACGTCGATCAGCACATTCCACGTCCGGGTTTGCGCTGCGGACGCAAGAGTGCGGGCGACGGCCTCCCGGTGGCTCTTGTAAGCATCGAGGTAGGAGGTGAGGATCGTCGCGGCCCCGGTGGCGGCCATGAAGGTCGGGATTCCCGCGAGCGTCTGCGGCAGGGAAGCCGTCGGCACACCATTATTGAAGGAATAGGTGCCATAGCCAGTCGCCAAGGCCGAGGCGGCCGCCGTGGAAAGGGGGCCCGAGCCATCGGACGAGGTGCCGCTCTTTGAAAGCAGTGCATTCATGACCAGCGGCTGGGACGTGTTCAGGTTGATGCGTCCGGCAGAAAGCACCGGCTCATCGCAGACCGAGAAAAGGTCGAGCAGCGCGCGATCCCCGCTGGTGTCGTCGAAGAAATTGATCGTCTTCCAGGGACTATCCCGAAAAACATACCCCAATTCGGCCACGGAGCGGAAAGGCCGCTGCAGGATAATCGGCCGGGCCGCATGGCCGGTATTCGTCACGTTTTGAAAGAGATTGGCGGTTCCGGCGGCAGTGCTGCCTGCCGCCGATCCGATCCATCCGTCAGCGGGCCTGACCGTCGCATCAGGATCGGCCACATTGGCCACCGTGTTGACATCGCTCCAACCAGCCTTGGCACCCTGCGGCCAAAGGCCCGGGAAGAGACCGTTCAGCCCCGCGGTCGTGGAACCAATCGACCCGACTCCGAACGGAAGGTGATTGTTGATGCCCCAGTAAGAAGCGGGAGCGACAGGGGGGACCGGAGCGGGAACCGAGGCAGAATAGACATTGCCATACGAGACTCCGAAGCGAGTCGTCCGCGGATCGAACTTGGACATGACGCCGCAGGTGCCGATCGCACTCAGAGTGGCCGACGAGGTGAAAACAATCGGATTGAATTCGAGAATATGTTTGGAAATGCCGTTCAACCCGGAGGTGCTCGGCCAAGCTTCATTGCCACACAACGTGTCATAGACCCGCCACTGACCCGACGGACTCAGGCACTCGACCACGACCATGAGGTCGCCGCTGTTTTGGGCGTCGATCGGAAGGCTGCCATAAGTACAAGACTCCGGCAGGCCGGTGTAATTATAGACAAGGAATCCATGCCTCGTATCCGTCGCCCAAGGCACCAACGTGGAGAAAGCCGAGGCACTATCCCCTGCCGTGATCGGAGCGACGCCGTTGCGAAAGGCGTTGGCGCTGTAAGCGGGCGTGATCGAGGTCAGCGCGAGCGCCGGGATCGAGGGGCGGTAGAGCGGTTGAGTGCCATAGCCGCTACCCGAAACAAAGACGCTGCTGAAATTCCCATTGGTAAGCCGGATACGGATACCCGTGGGCCCCGTCGAGGGCGAGGACGGCGCATGGGGATTGAACAACTCGGGCATCAGAACCAAGGCGAGGTTTTGCACCGTGAAGGTGGCACCGCTCTTGGTGTATTGATGGAAGTTGCTTAACTTCACGTCATAAAGGTAGGGAAGGTCTTCCACCCCATGCACCGGCGTGTCGGTTCCCGACACATTGAGCGTAATCGTCGTGGGATAGTTATCCGCATCGGAGCAATCGATGATGTTCGCGCCCAATCGAAGAATTTGCAGATCCCCATTCTTGTCGAGGGTCTGCTGCCCCGCGTCCGCATCCGTACTATTGGCACTCGCAAGCCCGACGGAGCCGAGCAGAACGCCTGCTTTGAGGGTTTCGAAGAAATTGGGCTCCCGTCCCTCGGAAGCGACCTGAGCCAATGTTTTGATTCCGTTGGTGGATGACAGCTCGACATAATTCCACCGTTCGTTTGTCTCATCCCATTGCAGACCGAAGCAGGATCGGACGGCTGCGGTGGGAATGCCCGACTTGATCCCGGCATAGGTCAGCCAGGCGAGTTTCCCGAGGGAAAAGCGGCGCTGCACGGACATGTCCCCGGCAAGAACATTATATCGCTCGGTGGTTCCGTCATCGCGATAGTGAGTCACGGAAGTCGTTCCGGAGACGGAAAAGCGCAAGTTCGGGAGATCCCGGTTCGGGTTGGGAGCGCCGTTGAGAGTCGCCGATTCCGCGCTGCTCGAATAGGTGTAGTTGTTTTGCGCATCGCTCTCCGGAACCCAGGAGGGGGCGTCGAGGCTGCGGGAGAAATGGCTCAAATAAGGAGCCGCAGTCGAAAGTTTCTGGTTCGCCAGCATCCCCAACAGATCGTGCCGGGACAGGATCGCACGATCCCCCGACACCGCCGCGAGATGCCCGGAACGGGCGGCGGCGATGGCCGCGGCATTGATCGTTCCCACCGTGCGGGGAATGCCCGCCGCCCATTCGAGGAACGTCGCAGGATCGGCCCCCGTCGCCGGATTGCGCCACGCCGCCAGGGCGTTCACCCCGATGCCCAGGACACTCGTATCGGCATAGGCGGCGGAAGATTTCAGCCCCACCTCGGTCGACGGAATGCTGGCGGCATATCCAGCGACATTCGCGTCGAGAAGCCCGGAGAGATCGTAGACCGTGTAGGCGAAGCGCCCCACCGCATAATCGTCCGACGTCGGATCCTTCGCGGCATTGAGTGCCGGCGTCTTGGGGCCGTTTCCCTGGGTCACGTAGATCCAGGTCGGAAGCGTCCCCTGCGAGCCGAGATTGGGGCTCTCCGTCGTCGAAGTGAACCACCGGGCGCTGGAGATGGAGCGCCGATTCTCGCTCTTCTGGGAGATCGGGATGGAGGAGCCGGAGAGGCTTCCCCCAGTCCACATCGGCACCCCGGAGGCCGAGACCTTCAGCAGATTCGGCGTCGTCGCATCGGTGCCGATGCCCGAGCGGGTTGGCAGGAGGTTGACCGCCGTACCGGGAAGATAAATCGAAATCCCGCTCTGCGTGTAGGCCGCCCCATTCTTTGAATTCACCCGCAGCTCTTCCCGCAAATTCCCCACCACGATATCGAGAGAGGAACGGGCCAGCGACTCCGCCTTCATCTGGTTCGTCCCGGAAGACGAGATGAGGCGATTGAAGGTGGACAGAGAGAAAAACGCCACCACCAACCCGGACAACATCAGGATCGCCCCGAGGGTGATGATCAGCGCCACGCCCCGTTGCCGGCCTCTGCCAATGAAAGAAAATCGGATCATGGATCTTGGGCCTGTAGGGGAGCGGCGGCAATGCGACTGCCGCAGGGCGTGATCGGGAAGAACCGCTCGAACACGCGCACCGATTGCAGAGAAGCCTTCGGGCCACTCCCTTCCATGGAGGAGGCGAGCCCCTCGGAGATGCGATTCCAGGCTTGAAAAGGAAGCTGCCCCGTCGCCGGGAGGGGGAATTTCCCGGCAATCAAGGAAACCTCATTCGCGTCGAGGAGGCGCAGCGACTCCGCATCCATGGAGACAAGCCCGACGACCAGCGAGGCGATCCGGCTGACGTCGGTAAGGGCCGCCGTCGTTCCGGACGAGGAAACCAGGGTGCGGATCGGCGGGCTGTAGACGACTCGCCCATCCGAAGCGGCAAGCCGCGTGCCATCGGCAAGATCGACCGCCTGATTGTCGGGATAGAGCTGGAACCCGATCACGACACGCAGAACACCGGGGGCGAGGATATCATAGTCGGAGTCGAGCACCGTCATCGCCGAGGGCAATTTCCCGGCGAGGCTTCCGAGGCTTGCAAGGCTTCCGAGACTTATAGGCAAAGCGGCGGAGTCGAGGCCCATGAAACCGGTACTGCTCCAGCCCAATGCCTTTCCCGCCCGGACCAGGCAGGAACGGGGCGTGCCGTTCTGCCCCCGATTGTCCGCGTGGACCGCCACCCGATAAGAAACAATGGAAACATTCCGATTTCCTCCCGAGGGACTTCCCACCGAAGAAACATCGGCCAGGAACAGCAGCGACGAAGAGCCGCCGTACGTTCCGACGGCGCAGTCGGCATCGGGCCGCTTTACGAGCGCCGCCAAATCGAGGCCGATGCGCCCGAAAGCGATCCTCGCCTGGGCTGAAGCATCGGCCTGCCGATTGCTGAGGCGGATGGACCGCGAAGTCGCCACGACGATCTGCGTCACAATCAACCCAAGGATCAAGAGAACGGAGAGAGCCGCCATGACTTCGACAAGGGAAAATCCCGCAGGGAGACGATGCCGGGACTCTCTCATGGCGCGGAAAAGGTGACGTACGCTTCGACATGACCCGAGACCTTCGATGGATCGGCAAGGAATTTCGGGTTATTCAGATTTCGACCGGGCCAGTTGATGATCAATCGGGCCTGGATCGGCAAGAGAGAGCCGGAAGAGGGAGCCTGGATGTAAACAACCGAGGCCTGAAAATGGGGCAGCCCCGCCAGCGCGACAACCGTCTCGTCCCCCTTCACTCCGATCGTCGTCTGCCCCTCGGCGAGGGTCGAGGCCGCCTTCGCCGCGGGATTGAGGACAAGGCGCCCGGAGGATGAAAGCATGTAGGGCCCCACCAGGCCGAAGAGGTGGGATCGACCGGAAGTCGTTGCCGAATTGCGCAGGTCCGCCTCGACCGCCGTGAGCAAGTCGGCGGCCTGGGTCTCCTCGGAGGAAGCCTGATTCGTCTTCATCCCCACGGGAAGAAGCACCATCAACGAAAGCAAGGCGAAGGCGGCAAGACCGAGGGCCACGACCACCTCGATGAGGGAAAGCCCCGCCGTCGAAAGTCGCCGCCTCATATCCCGTCTCCCTTTCGCAGGATGCTCACGGCCCCGGTTACTCCCGAGAGGCGGATGATAAACGGGTCTTGCCCGCGAGCCACCAAGTCGGCAGGACTCTTGGGCCGATCCAGGGGGATTTTAATATAGCGCGCCGTCGTCGCCGTATCGACCCGGGCTTCGCCGTTGGGTTGAAATTGGATGCTGGCCGCGAAGGTAAGAACCTGCGGAGCCCCCGTCCCGACGACGACCCTTCGAGAAAAGGGGGCCGTGGTCGACTGGGTTGGAAGGGCATCCCCCCTGGTGTCAGGGGAAGAAGCATTCAAAGCGGGATACATCAGGAAATTTTCCAAAATCAGCGGCTTCGTCACGGGAGGCCAGAGGGAGGCATCGGACATCTCGGAAGCCGAAGCCGAGGTGATGTCGCCATCCGCCAGGCAAACCAAAAGGATCACGGTCGATGGCAGCTCGCCCGCCACCTGCGACTGAGCAAAGCCGACCCTCACATACGTGTTCTTCGCAACCGCGTAGGCGCGGGCAAGGCGGAGTGCCGCCGAGAGATCGCTCGCCTGGGAACTTCCGCCACGCAACACCTGCAACGCAGGACCGCTGATTGAGACCAGGAGAGCCAGGATAGCGATCACCACCAACAGCTCGACGATCGTAAAGGCACGTGGAGCCGATCGCCGCTCAAGAGAGGATAAATTCATGGAAGAAGCCGCCTCTCAACTCTCACCTATTGCGCAAGAACCAGTAATCGACCCAGAATACGACAATGAAATGAAGCCGACAAACAAAAAATCTTCACGTGGCGACTCTTTTGTAATTAACGCATTTTAAAAATCAAGCCCATTCTTTCCCTCCTCCGTTTCGGATCAATTATCCACCTTCCTCTCTTTTGTCTTGAAAATTCAGGCCCAAACGAAATTCCTTGTATGCTAAGCCGCGGCGATGTTATCTTCACGTGACGTATTTTTCAGCGCCCCTGTATTTACCCTGCCTTAAATGAATTCAGGACAGACTACCATTAAAGACATCGCCCGCATAGCCGGGGTTTCGCACACCACCGTCAGCGCCGTACTGGGAGGCCGTTCCGGCAAAATCCCCGTTTCCAAAAAAACGAGGGCCTTGGTGGAAGAAGCCGCTTCCTCCCTGAATTACCGGCCCAACATGGCGGCGAGAGCCATCCGCGGCCAGAGCCTGCAGCAAGTGGGGCTCGTCGTGCGGTACAACGCCGATTATCACGACCTTCCGACGGTTTACGTCCCCGCCCTGTTTGGAGCCAACGAGTATCTTCTGGAACACGGCTGGAGCCTGGTCCTCATCAGAGATGATAGCGTTGCTTTCAGCCCCCGGCTGCCCCGTTACCTCCAAGAGCATCTTCTGGACGGTTTCATCGTCTGCTCCTCCTCGGAAGAATTCGACGAGGCGCTCGGCTTCCGCCTTGAGCGGAACCGCCAACCCTTCGTCCGGATGAATGCGAACGGAGCATTCAATTGCATCAAAAACGACGACGCCGTCGGCGGCGTCCTTGTGGCCCGGCACCTTTTGGAATTGGGGCATCGACGCATCCTCTACGTCAGCCCTCCGACGCAGCACTATTCCTGCGAGGCGAGACGCGAGGCCTTGAGGGAAACACTGGCAGCGGCGGGCGTCGAGTTGGACTGCCATACCCTCGCACGCCAAAGCCAACCGACCCCCAAGGAGGAAGATCATGTGCGCACCTACGTCCACCAGCAGCGGGAATTCATCGAACAATGCCTGCCCAAATACGCTCCCACCGCCGTGGTCAGCTGGGATGATCACACCGCGTTGACGATCAGTCAGGGCCTCCAGAAACAGGGCATCCGCATTCCGCAAGACATCTCGATCGTCGGCTTTAACGATGTCGGGCTCATGGACCTGGCTTATCCCCCCCTCACCACGATCCACAACGATTTCTACGAAATGGGCAAACTCGCGGCAGGCATGCTCCTTGAGCACATCAAGCAAAACACTCCGCTGACGCCTTCCCTCAAAACCGTTCCGCGGTTGGCAGTGCGCGAAAGCACGGGGCCCGCTCCCAAGCGGTGAGGAAGAACAAGCTCCCCTTCCCCCCGCGCCACACCTCTCCGCCTCGTCGGGGAGCGACAGACTCTATGGATCATTCCCCATCGGCAGCCCTGCTTCCCGCCGCACCTCCCTCAACGGCTGAACCGATGCCGAAACAAGGCTACCGGGTCGGCACCCTCAGCTACACCTTTCGCGGACTGCTTGTCCTCTCCCTCTGGCTCTTATGGGGAGACTTTGCCTTCACCTTTTTCGAAAACATCTTCGGGCGCTTCATGCCCCTGTACCTGAAAGACCTCAACGCCCCCAACTCCCTGATCGGCATCATGACAGGGAGCATCGCGGGCCTGGTGAACATCCTCTTCCTGCCAAACATCAGCCAGTGGAGCGACCACACCCGCAGCCGCTGGGGACGCCGCATCCCCTTCCTCTTTGTCGTCACCCCGCTCACCGTCCTCTC
>CAISZB010000560.1 GCA_903889845.1 uncultured Verrucomicrobium sp.
AACGCCCCTCTTTGGCGATAAAGCGGATTACCTCCAGCTGTACAGGTAAGCGCAAAGCGCGAGTCTACCCTGCCCCGAAGGGGTCCCCTTCCTCTTCGCGACCCCCTCCTCAATACGATTTTGCGAAGACGACGCGCTGCTTGCTCGGCTTTCCGGTGAAGGGGCAGGTGCCTGCTTCGGGGGTCTTCTCGAAGGGGATGCAGCGGATGGTGACTTTGAGGTCTTCCTTGAGCTTTTCCTCCAGCTCGACGCCGCCCGCGAAGTGGGTGAGGGCGAAGCCGCCGTGGATTTCGGGCTTTTCCTCGTTTTTGCTTTGGGGGGTGAAGAAGGCGTAGAAGTCTTCCTTCGTGTCGATCTTCCGGGTGTGCTCGCGGAGGCGGGCCTCGGCGCGGGCGTAGAGGGTGGCGTGGATCTCGGCCAGGATGCCGTCGATCCCGGCGACGAGGTCGGCGAGGGGGACGGAGCCCTTTTCCTTCACGCCCTTGTCCCGGCGACCGACGAAGGCGGTGCCGCTGGCGAGGTCGCGCGGCCCGATCTCCGCCCGGACGGGGACGCCCTTCTTGATCCATTCCCAGCCCTTGGCGCTGCCGGTGAGGTCGCGCTCATCGACCTCGACCCGGACGGCTTCGCCCGCGTAGGTGCGGGCGCGGAGGTCGGCGGCCAGCTTCCGGCAGGCGTCGAGGACGGCGTCCCGCTGGTCTTCCTTCGGGATGACGGGGATGATGACGACCTGGGCGGGGGCGACGCGGGGAGGGAGGACGAGGCCGTCGTCGTCGCTGTGGGCCATGATCATGGTGCCGATGAGGCGGGTGCTGACGCCCCAGCTGGTGGTCCAGGCGTGTTCGAGCTGTTTCTCCCGGCCCAGGAATTTGATGTCGTAGGCCTTGGAGAAGTTCTGCCCCAGGAAGTGGGAGGTTCCGGCCTGGACTGCTTTCCGGTCCTGGACCATGGCCTCGATGCAGAGGGTGCGGAGGGCGCCGGGGAAGCGTTCGTTCTCCGATTTTTCCCCGGTCAGGACGGGGAGGGCAAGGTGGTTCTTCGCGAAGGCCTCGTATTCGAGGAGCATCTTTTCCGTTTCGGCCTCGGCCTCGGCGGCGGTCTCGTGGGCGGTGTGGCCTTCCTGCCAGAGGAATTCGGCGGTGCGGAGGAAGAGGCGGGGGCGGAGTTCCCAGCGGACGACGTTGGCCCACTGGTTGATCAGGATGGGGAGGTCGCGGTAGGACTGGACCCACCGGCTGTAGGCGGCGCCGATGATGGTTTCCGAGGTGGGGCGGACGACGAGGGGTTCGGTCAATTTTCCGGTCGGGACGAGTTTGCCGTCGGGCCCGGCCTCGAGGCGGTGGTGGGTGACGACGGCGCATTCCTTCGCGAAGCCTTCGACGTGCTTCGCCTCCTTTTCCAGGTAGGAGAGGGGGATGAAGAGGGGGAAGTAGGCGTTTTTGTGGCCGGTGGCCTTGATCCGGACGTCGAGCTGCTGCTGGATCAGTTCCCAGATGCCGTAGCCCCACGGCTTGATGACCATGCAGCCGCGGACCTCGGAGTTCTCCGCCATGTCGGCGGCGGTGATGACCTGCTGGTACCACTCGGGGAAATCGTCCTGCCGGGTGGGGGTGATGGCGGTCGTCGGTTTCGGCGCGTTGGCGGTCTGGGGCTGGGACATAGGAGAGGACGATTAAAGACGAGTCGGTAGGGGTTGGCAACCCCGGCGCGGGAAGGTAGACTCCCTCCATGAGCGAACGGACGGAGCGGATGTCGGAAGTGATCCGGCGGGAATTGAGCACCCTGATGCTGCGGGAGATCAAGCTGGAGGGGCTCCTCCTGACGATCGCGAGTGTCGAGACGAGTCCCGACATGAAGCACGCCTACGTCTATATCAGCATGATCGAGCAGTCGATTTCCCGGGGGAAGGCGCTTTCCATCCTCAACCGCTGCAAGGGGGAGTGGCAGGGGGAACTGGGCAAGCGGGTCTCGACGAAGTTCACCCCCCGCCTCCATTTCCAGTTCGACGACGCCCAGGAACGCGGCGACAAGGTGATGGCGGTGCTGCAGGAGATCGAGCGGCAGAAGGCGGCGGAGGAGACGGGGAAGAAGGGGGAGTAGGGCTGCTTCGTCCGAAAAGAAAAGGGCCACTCCGCTAGGAGTGGCCCTTTTCTTTTGCGCTGAAGGAAAGCCTTTACGCCATGATCCGTTCCAGGCTCCCGCCCCAGGCGTGTTCCAGCTCGGGGAGGGGCCAGGAGAAGGTGTGTTCGCGGAAGCGGGCGATGAGGGCCTTGCCGCTGACGACGCCGATCCGCTGGGCGGGGACGCCCGCGGCGTCGCACTCGGAGAGGACGGCGCCCAGGCTCTCGTTGGAGACGGAAATCAGGATGCGTCCCTGGGTCTCGTTGAAGAGGGTGATGTCGAGCCGCTGATCCCAGGGGAGATCGACGATGGCGCCGAGGCCGGGCTGGGAGGGGGACTTGAGCCGTGACGGGGAGCCGAGGCACGACTCGGCCAGGGCGAGGCCGAGGCCGCCCTCGCTGACGTCGTGGGCGCTGTGGACCCAGCCCTTCTTGATGAGGGAGAGGAGGGTGCGGCCCATGTGTTTCTCGGCGGCGAGGTTGACCTGGGGGGCGAAGCCGCGCTTCACGCCGTGGAGTTCCTGCGCGTAGATCGTCCCGGCGATTTCCCAGCCGAAGCCGCCGAGGAGGACGATCTGATCGCCCTCGTGCTTGAAGTCGGCGGTGGTGATGTGTTTCTCGTCCTCGATGACGCCGACCATGCCGATGGTGGGGGTGGGGTCGATGGCGCCGACGGGGGACTGGTTGTAGAGGCTGACGTTGCCGCCGGTGACGGGGACCTCGAAGAAGCGGCAGGCGTGGGAGATGCCCTGGACGGCTTCCTTCAACTGCCAGAAGATGGCGGGGTTGTGGGGGTTGCCGAAGTTGAGGTTGTCGGTGACGCCGATGGGGACGGCCCCGGTGACGGCGAGGTTCCGGGCGGCCTCGGCGACGGCGATCTCCCCGCCGCGTCTCGGATCGAGGAGGCAGTAGCGGGCGGTGCAGTCGATGGTGGCGGCGAGGAACTTCGGCTTCGCCCCCTCTTCGGTGACGATGCGGAAGACGGCGGCGTCGCTGCCGGGGGGGACGACGGCGCCGAGGCGGACCATGTGGTCGTATTGGCGGTAGACCCACCGCTTCGAGGCCAGGCTGGGCGCGGCGATGAGGTCGAGGAGGGCTTTCTTGTAGTCGCGGGGCTCGGGCGTCATGCCGAGGTCGAAGCGGTTCAGTTCGGCCTGGGTCTCGGGCATCTTCGCCGCGCGGTAGTAGATCGGGGCCTCGTCGGTGAGGGAACGGGCGGGGATTTCCGCGACGGTGATGCCGTGGAACTTGACGCGCATGAGGCCGTCGTCGGTGACTTTGCCGATCTCGGCGACGGGGAGGTCCCACTTATCGAAGATCGCCTTCACTTCGGCCTCGTAGCCTTTGCGGACGATGATGAGCATCCGTTCCTGGGACTCGGAGAGCATGATCTCGTAGGGGGTCATGTTCGCCTCGCGCTGGGGGACGTATTGGAGGTCGATCTCGATGCCGGTGCCGCCGCGGCTGGCGGTCTCGCAGGTGGAGCAGGTGAGGCCGGCCGCGCCCATGTCCTGGACGCCGACGACGGCCTCCGGGTGCTGGAAGAGTTCGAGGCACGCTTCGAGGAGGAGCTTCTCCATGAAGGGGTCGCCGACCTGGACGGCGGGGCGGTCGGCCTTGGAGTCCTCGGTGAGGTCGCGGGAGGCGAAGGCGGCCCCGGCGAGGCCGTCGCGTCCGGTCCTGGAGCCGACGTAGAAGACGGGGTTGCCCGGGCCGGAGGCCTTGCCCAGGCGGATCTGGTCGTGGCGCAGGATGCCGAGGGAGAAGGCGTTGACGAGGGGGTTCCCTTCGTAGGAGGGATCGAACTGGACTTCGCCGCCGATGGTGGGGACGCCGATGCAGTTGCCGTAGTGGGCGATGCCGCTGACGACGCCGGTGAAGAGGCGGCGGTTGTGCTTCGCGGCGGGGGAATCGCCCCGGATTTCGCCGAAGCGGAGGGAGTTCAGGTTGAAGACGGGGCGGGCGCCCATGGTGAAGATGTCCCGCAGGATGCCGCCGACGCCGGTGGCCGCGCCCTGGAAGGGCTCGACGGCGCTGGGGTGGTTGTGGGACTCGATCTTGAAGGCGACGGCCCAGCCGTCCCCGATGTCGATGACGCCGGCGTTCTCGTCCCCGGCCTTGACCAGCACGGTGGGGCCGGTCGTGGGGAAGTTGCGCAGTTCGGGGCGGGAGTTCTTGTAGGAGCAGTGCTCGCTCCACATGACGGAGAAGATGCCGAGTTCCGTGATGTTCGGGTGGCGGCCCAGGATCTTGACGATGTGGGCGTATTCCTCGGCGGTGAGGCCGTGCTTGGCGATGACGGCCTCGGTCATCGGCGGGTTGGCGGAGGCCTTGGGAGCCTTGCTCGATTTGGCGGGGGCGGCTTTCTTCGTGCTGGTGGGCATGGGAGGGAAAGGGTGGACGGTTATTTGGAGGCCAAAGCCGGAAGGGAACCGATGGCCGATTCGAAGAAGGCGAGGCCGTCGTCGGAGCCGAGGATGGCCTCGGCGGCGCGCTCCGGATGGGGCATGAGGCCGACGACGTTTCCGGCCTCGTTGCAGATCCCGGCGATGTTCAGCCGGGAGCCGTTCGGGTTGGCGGCCTCG